>NZ_JAGHEW010000124.1 GCF_017889095.1 Thomasclavelia sp.
ATATTCTAGGATGCTTTTTTATGAAGGGAGAGGGGTCATTTGTACTGGTATGTTGTTCATGTAAGAACTAATTACACTAATCAGGTCGTTGAATTTTTTAATCGCTTTGATGACATTAGTGCTTTTGTTCCTAAAATGGAACGCTGGTATAACATCAAAGGAAAAAAAGATTATTTGATCAAAGATCTTTATCCTGATTATGTTTTTATCAAAACTAGTTTAAATCTTGATGAGTTTAAAAAGCAGTTTCATCACTTTTTTAATAGTGTTGATAATTTAGCATCATTACTTGAACACGATGAAATTTATGCTTTAGACGATCAAGAAGTGGTGTTATTAGAAAAAATGCTTAATAACGAAAAAATCGTTCGCCATTCAGTCGGTAATATTGTTAATTCGGTTTTGATTGTTGATCAAGGACCATTAATCGGACTAGAAGACAAGGTTATTAAAATCGACCGTCATAAACGATTAGCTACCTTAGAACTTAGTCTATCAAACAAACAAATGAAAGTTCCCTTGGAAGTAGTAAGTAAATCATGACCAATTGGTATGTATTACACACACTAAGTGTTAAAAGTGCCCAACTGGTAAAAAGACTAAATCAAAAGGGAACAGTAGAAGCTTTTATTCCCTGTTATGAATATTATCGTCGCAGTAGTAAAAGCTATGAAATTAAGCCGATGTTTAACGGCTATGTTTTTGTAAAGTCCAATCTTTTACAAATAGAGTTTAATCAATTTCTTTATGACATGAAAGAAGAAAAAGATGGACTAATAAGACAGCTAAAAAACAAAGATGCATCGGCACTAAGAAAGCAAGAAATCGAGATGTTTGAAAAACTACTTGATGAAAACCACGTTGTAAGAATATCCCAAGTATTTTTACAAGATGGTAAAGCTAAAGTAATTAGTGGACCGCTAAGATACTTTGAAAAAAACATCATTAAAATAGACAAGCATGATCGATTTGCTTATTTAGATTTGTCTTTTATGGATAGAACCATAAAAGCAGGAATAGAATTAACAAGCAAAGAATAAGCTGGGGAGAATGGTTTACCGCCTCCAGCATGTATCTTGAATATAGTCAACTCTACTTGGGGTAGGGGAGACTATATTCTTTTTTTTGCTTTTTAGATGGGAGAGAGGAAAAATAAAAGATTTATTGTTTTATTTAAGCAGGTGGTTCAATGTATAAAAATGGAATTAAAAGAATATTAGATTTTATTCTTTCTTTATGCGGATTAATTGTATTAAGCCCGATATTTTTAATTCTCTGTATCTGGATAAAACTGGACAGTAAAGGTTCAGTTTTATTTAAACAGAAAAGAATCGGAATCAATAAAACATATTTTAATATCTACAAGTTTAGAACGATGTATATTGATACACCTAAGGATATGCCAACTCATATGTTAGCTGATCCTGATCAGTATATCACTAAAGCTGGCAAGTTTTTAAGAAAGACATCGTTAGATGAATTACCACAAATATTAAATATCCTAAAAGGGGAAATGGCAATCATTGGACCAAGACCGGCCTTATGGAATCAGGATGACTTAATTGAAGAAAGAGATAAATATCACGCTAATGATGTAAGACCGGGACTAACAGGCTGGGCACAAATTAACGGAAGAGATGAACTGGAAATACCGGTAAAGGCAAGATTAGATGGAGAATACGTAAAACGTATCTCTTTTTTATTTGACATCAAATGTTTCCTTGGAACGATCACATCAGTACTAAAGAGTGATGGAGTAGTTGAAGGAGGAACAGGAGAGATACATAAAAAGGATGGTGAAGTATCATGAAAAGAGTACTGATAACTGGAGCCAACAGCTATATCGGAACATCATTTGAAAAGTATATAAATGAATACCATCCAAACGACTATCAGATAGATACATTAGATATGCAAGATCCTAAGTGGAAGGAATATGACTTTTCTAATTACGATACAGTTTTTCATGTAGCCGGGATAGCACATCAAAAAGAAACAAAGGAAAATGCTTATTTGTATTATAAAGTAAATCGTGATTTAGCTGTTAAAACAGCATTAAAAGCAAAGGAATCAAAAGTAAAACAGTTTATATTTATGAGTTCAATGAGTGTTTATGGGTTAGATCATTCTAAAAAACTGATTGGTATTTATACACCAGCTAAACCAAAGACAAACTATGGCAAAAGTAAACTTGAAGCTGAAAAAGAAATATTAAAAATGGCTGATGAAAATTTTATAGTATCTATTGTAAGGCCACCAATGGTCTACGGTGAAAATTGTCCAGGTAATTTAACTAGACTGTTTAAGGCGGTAAGAAAATTTCATGTTTTTCCAACCATAAAGAATGAGCGCAGTTCTATAACGGTAGAAAAATTAAGTGAACAAATTGAAAAAATAATTTCGAATAATAAGTTTGGAATGTTTTTACCACAGAATGAACAGTATATGTGTACATATGAAATAGTAAAGAAACAAATGGAAGATGAAAAGGTAAAAGTATTATACATACCTTTTTTTAATTGGTTAATTAGATTATTGATAGGAAAAATAGGGTTAGTCACTAAATGCTTTGGTAATCTAAGATATAAAAAATATATTTAAATATATTTTATGAATAGAAATAGAGATAAAGATGAGGTGTTTTATGGTAGAACTAAAAAACAAACGAATTCTTTTTTTTGCACCATCTTTTTTTGGCTATGAGAAGAAAATTAAAATTAAAATGGAAGAGTTAGGTGCAAAAGTTGATATGTTTGATGAAAGATCAATCAGCAGCAGTTGGCAAAAATCTTTATTAAAAATAAATCCTGATATTTTTAAAAGAAAGACGGAAAACTATTACTTAAATATATTAAAAAATATCGGTGAAAGAAGTTACGATTATGTATTGTTTATAAAATGTGAAATGGCAACAGAAAAAATTTTAACAATATACAGGAATAAATTTTCAAAAGCTAAATTTTGTTTATATTTATATGATTCCTTAATAAATATAAAAAATATAGAAAACAAATTAAAATATTTTGATTTTATATGCTCTTTTGATCGGAATGATTGTTTAAAAAATAAAAAGATTCATTTTAGACCATTATTTTACTGCGATGAATATAAAAGAAACAATATTGAAAGTATAGATCATAAATATTATTTATGTTTTGTTGGAACTGTACACTCTGACAGATATAAAATTTTGAAAGAAATAAAAGAGTTAGAAAAAGACGGCAAATCGGACATATTTTTTTATCCATATTTGCAGAGTAAGTTTATTTATTATTTTTATAAAATAACAAAAAAAGAGTTTAGAGATACAAAAATCAGAGATTTCAAATTCGATAAAATTTCGTCAAAAAAAATTTCAGAAATTATTAATGACTCCAATGCAGTAATAGATATTCAGCATCCCAATCAAACTGGACTTACAATGCGTACAATTGAGATGATTGGAATGAATAAAAAAATAGTAACTACTAATAAAGATATAGTCAACTATGATTTTTATAATCCAAATAATATATTAGTTTGCAGCAGAAATGATTTCAAAATAGACAGAAATTTTATGGAAAGGCCATATGAAAAAATACCAGGATATATATATGAAAAGTACAGCCTTCATGGATGGCTGATGGAAGTATTCGGAGGTGATTTAAAATGAAAATATTAGTAACTGGTGCTAATGGATATCTTGGTCAGGGGGTGACAAGGGAACTACTGGAAAGAGGTTTAGATGTTGTAGCAACTGATTTTAATGATGAGAAAATTGATAAAAGAGCAGAAATAAAAACAGCAGATATCTTTAACATAAAAGATCCATATAAATATTTTGGAAGACCTGATATTTTGCTTCATTTAGCATGGCGAGATGGATTTGTACATGATTCAGTAAATCATATCAATGATTTACCAAAACATTATAATTTTATTAACAAAATGATTAACTCAGATATCAAGCATGTAGCTGTTTTAGGAAGTATGCATGAAATTGGATTTTATGAAGGAAGCATTAATGAACATACTTCATGTAATCCTCAAAGTTTATATGGGATAAGCAAAAATGCATTAAGAAAAGCAGTTGAACTTGTTTGTGGTGATAAAGTGGTTTTCCAATGGCTGAGAGGTTTTTATATAGTTGGAAACAGTACAAGTGGAAGTTCAATTTTTTCCAAAATAACTCAGGCTGTTAATGAAGGAAAAAAGGAATTTCCATTTACATTAGGATTAAATCAGTTTGATTTTTTGGATTATGATGAATTTTGTAAACTGGTAGCTGATACTGTGTCACAAACAGAAATTAATGGAATAATAAACATTTGTTCTGGAAGACCTGAAAAATTAGCTGACAGAGTAGAAAGATTTATTAAAGAAAATAACTACAGTATAAAACTTCAATATGGTGCATTTCCAGACCGACCTTATGATTCAAAGGCAATATGGGGAGATGATTTTAAGATAAATATAATAGAAAAAAATGTAAAATAAATATTTAAGGATAGATAAAAAAATAATGAATATTATGCAAATATATTAATTATTTATGAAATAAAAGATATTAGGCACATTAAAGATTTTTGTAATATGAGACACAGATAATGATAAAGTGATATTTTTAATACATTTTGAGGTGATATAGATGGATTTTAGGAAAATAATGTGGGCAATACGTTTTCAATTTTACAAAGTATATTTAAAAAAAGTAGGTAAGATTGGGTATTTTGGTAAACCAATCTCTATCATTAATCCTAAAAAAATTTATCTCGGTAATAGAGTTAGAATATATCCTGGAGCAAGATTGGAATGTCATGACAATGGAAGTATTGTAATTGAAGATAATGTTTCCATAGGACAAAATGTTCATATAACTTCTGGAAAAAAGGAATTGAGAATTAGATCAGGAACTACGATTACTGGAAATGTTTGCATTACAAATATGGATCATAATTATTCTGATATTGACAAACCAATTCTTGAACAAGGCTTTATATCAAAAAAAACAGTTATTGGAAAAAATTGTTTTATTGGATTTAATGCGGTAATACAGGCTGGAACAGAGTTGAAAGATCACTGTGTAATAGGTGCTCATGCAGTTGTTCGAGGAAATTATGATGATTATAGTGTTATTGCAGGAATACCGGCAAAAGTAATTAAAAAATATAATTTAAAAACAAATAACTGGGAAAGGATAAAAAATGAATATAAATAATAATGATATTACTGTAGTAATTCCAATGTATAATTCGCAAAAGACAATTATTAGAACATTGGATTCAATATGTAATCAAACTGGCATAAACTATATCAAAGAAATTGTATTAGTTGATGACGGTTCTACAGATGAAACATATAACATTGTAAATGATTATAGGAACCATGCAAAAACAAATGTGAGAATTATAAAAAAAGAAAATAGTGGTGTTTCATCAGCTAGGAATATTGGCATAAAATCATGTGATACAAAATGGATTGCTTTTTGTGATTCTGATGATTTTTGGGTACCTAAAAAATTGGCAGTACAAGCTAATTTTATTAATAATAACATTGATGTTGATTTTGTTGGAACAAATCACACGAAAAAGGTATTGAAAATCTTAGGAAAGAAAATAGATACTATTCATAAAGCTACAGTTAAGGAACTTTGTATAAAAATGTATCCACAAACATCTACAGTTTTAATTAAAAAGAAAGTTTGTGAAAAATGTGGTTATTTTGATGAAAAACAGAGATATTCAGAAGATGCTAATTTTTTTATTAAAGTTGCACATGATTTTAACTATTATTATATTCCTGAACAATTAGTAATTTATGATAATCATCAGGGAGAATCGAGAAAATCCGGATTATCAAGAAATTTAAAAGAGATGCATAAAGGAGAAAAAAAAATATTAGAGAATTTTATCGATTGGGATATTTCTCCATATTTTTTTATTTAATATTGTATATTTTTTATGAATTGAAATATTTTAGAAGAATCATAATCTCAAAGTTATATTTATAAAATGATTTTCGATTTTTATTAGACAAGATGAAAATATGGATTTGTAGATTGCTCTAGTTATTTCATAAATTTTAGAAATCTATTGTATCTAAAAAAAATTTTTTTTAATTTTTTGCTTAATTGACTTCATTATACAAATTTTTTATTTTTCTCTTAAAAAAACTATAAAATTTTGACTATAAGGATTAGAAAAGTATTATAGATTGATTAAATATATTTTCTGTTTTTTATTTAAAACACTAAATTTATATTAAATAATGAGGTTATTAAAATCATTTTTTATAAGGCAAAGACTTGGATATTAATAATTTAGATTTAGTTAATAGTAAGTAAATTCATTTTATTTGATTATAAAAATATTTTTAAGTTCATTTAATTAGATAAAAAGAGGTGATTAAAATTAGATTTAGTATAGTTGTACCAATTTATAATGTACAAGAGTGGTTAAACGAATGCTTAATAAGTATAATAAATCAGACATATAAAGATTATGAGGTTATATTAGTAGATGATGGCTCGACAGATAGTAGTGGTGAAATTGCTAAAACTTTTGCTGAAGGTTATAGTAATTTTTTTTATTTTGTTAAAGAAAATGGTGGCTTATCAGATGCACGAAATTATGGGATAAATAAATCAAAAGGTGATTATTTGATTTTTGTAGACAGTGATGATTATTTAGAGTTGAATTGTTTGAAATTAATAAGCAAAACTATTGATCAATATCCTGGGATAGAGATAGTTGAGTATAATGCAACTGTAAGATCTAAAGATAATTTACATAAACTAAATTTTGTTTATTCACAAACTGATAAACCTATCGAGGGTATTCGATACATGAGCGAGAATATAAAAAAAAGGTGCATTTTTGCGCCAGCATGGTTAAAATGTGTAAACAAAAAGTATTTAATTGATAATAATATTTATTTTAAAAAAGATAGAATACATGAAGATGAATTGTGGACACCAAAATTATATATAAATGCTTCTAAAATAATTTATGTTGATGAGACATTATATAATTACAGAATAAGGGATAATTCTATTACTACAAAAAAAGATAAGTCAAAAAATATAGAAGCAATTAAATTAAATTGTAATGAATTATTTAATTATTATAAAAAAATGAATTTAAAAAAAAGTGATAAAAGAGTTCTTTATGATTATTTAGCTCGGCAATATATGAGAAGATGGTCTTTTGAAGGCATAAATATTAATAAAAGCAAAGAGGATTATATATTTTTGATAAAAACATCTAAAACATTAAAAACCTTAATTAAACTATTGATCTTTACGACTGATATAAAGCTATATAAAAGAATAGCTAATAAAAAATTTTAAATTATATCATATAACTTTAGGTAAGGAATTAAAAATATATTTATTTTATGAGGAATTTGTATGAAAAAAATATTTACAATTAAAAAATATGATAGCATTGTAATATTACTGTTAATAAGTTCAATTCTCATGTTATGGATGTTTAAAAATATTAATATGATAACTTTTATTAGTATTATTCAAATAATATTATTTACTTTTTCGATTATCAAATCAAATATGAAGATATTTTCTATTTCATATATATTTGTGATATTGACAATTATTACCCATTTAGGGCATTTTTTTATTTATACATTCAATATTGATGCTGATGTACCATACTATTTTGATACATTCAATAATTTAGAAATTACTGATATTTTGGAACCAGGAATATTTATCTCGACAATAATAGGATTAATCATTATAGGAATGATAATAGGAAACAATATAAGATTTAAATATGAATTTAATAATAAGATGATACCTAATGATTATTTTAAGATTATTGGTAAAGTATTTATTTTTATAGGTATATTTTTTGAAATATATGTTGATTATAATCTAATTAGTAGCTATTTAACTGGTGGATATCTAGCAACTACTCAATTTGTCGAATCAGGAATAATAAATACTTTTTCAAATTTTTTTAAATATGGAATAATTTTTTTAATGATAGCATATAGAAAGGAAAAGAAAAAGTTAACTATACTTTATGTTCTGTATAATCTTTTTTTAATTATTCCCATGTTTAGTGGTAATAGATTTAATTCTATATTATTTATAATTGTAGGCGCATATGTTTATTTTATAATATTAAAAACAAAAATATCATATATAAAAATAATTAAATTACTAATATTTTCCTTATTACTATTAGCCTTCTTGAATATAATTGCTGATTATAGACAATCTAATTTATCATATTCGGATGTTGCTAATAATTTTATAAAATATTTAACTGGAAATAATATCATTTTTGATGCTTTTGGTGAATTTGGAGTTACATTTTATTCTGTATATTATAGTATGTTGTGTATTCCGTTAATAAATCCATATGGGTTTGGCCTTACATATATTACACCTATAATTACTGTATTTCCTAGTGTAAGTGGTGTGTTTGGTTTAGTGGATAAGTATTTGTTATATACTAATAATTTTCCATCTTATTATAGGGCTGGACTAGGCGGATCATATATTGGTGAGTTATATTTTAATTTCGGGTGGTATAGTTTGATATTTTCTTTATTTATAGGAATAATTATTGTATGGATAGAAAAAAAATTTATAATTTCGGCAAAAAATAATAACTGGATTAGTGTAATTAAAATTCTACCTATTTTTGTTATTCTTTTGATGTGGATTAGAGGATATTTTAGAGATTTTGTTAGAGTTTATGTTTGGAATTTGGTTCTTATTTATATGATTATATCTGTTGTTAATAAACTTCTCATAAAAAATAATAGAATATAAGACTAATGTAGGAATTGTTTAATAAGATAAAAATAGATATTTAATTTCAAAATTTTTTGATTTTTACACATGAAAAAGATTAATAAATTAGTTTGATTAATTAATGCTAAATATTTTTTATTTTAGTAAAAGTAAGAACTATGTTTTTAATAAACAAAGTTTATTTTTCTTCAGTAATAAAAAAGGTGGGATCAAGATATTAAATATATTTTTTAGTTCGTAGAAAGAAATTGTGAAATAGAGTGTTTAGATTATGCATTCTATAATTTTTTACAATTTTATAATAGTTTTGAATTTGTAGAGATGTATCAAGTATACTTAACTATATGTTAAAATTTTAAAAGAAAGGATATGAAGAGCTGAGAAAGGGCGAATAATAACAATAGTATGTATAAAATTTTTAAAACATAAATAGAGATGACATTGTTATTGATATTGATATCTTTCGTTTTCGTTATTTAGAATACAATTTGTTGAAAAAAATTGATTTAACGTTAGATTTTATTATTTTGAAACATATAAATATATTTATAAATTGTTGTTTATCTTAATCAGATTGCTTCATAGTGAGAAATAGTATGGAACAAGAATATAGAGTAAGTGTTTGTGTCATTACTTATAATCAAAAAAAATATATTGAACAAGCTTTAAATAGTATTTTAGATCAAAAAACAAATTTTGAATTTGAAGTTTTAGTGCATGATGATTGCTCATCAGATGGCACTGTTGAAATTTTAAAAAGATACAAGAAAAAATATCCAGATAAAATTACATTATTATTAGAAAGAGAAAATCAATATAGTAAAGGAAAAAAGATTATGCCCTTGTTTATCCCTTATGTAAAGGGAAAGTATATTGCGATTAATGAAGGTGATGATTATTGGTGTGATAATTCTAAACTCCAAAAACAGGTTGATTTTTTAGAAAAGAATGATGACTATTCCTTAGTTGTTCATCGAGCCAATATGGTTAATATTAAAGGACAAATAATGAAAACAATAGGAGGTAATAAAAATATAGATTACAGTATAAAAGATATTATATTAGGTGGTGGAGATTTTATTGCTACAAATTCAATGCTTTTCAGAAGTGAGTTGTTTTTTTCTCTACCGGATTTTTATCATAACTCTGATATAGGAGATTATATTATGTGTATTTATTATGCAAGTATGGGAAAAGTTCATTATATGTCACAAATAATGAGTGTATACAGATTTTCTTCTGAGGGATCATGGACGCAAAAATATATTGAAGATAATGATTTTTTTAACAAACATATAGAAAAAATGAAATCGATTTTGGATGAAATAAATGTACATTATAATTATAAATATGATAACATATTACAGGAAGAAATTGAAAATTATAATATGCAAAAAGCAATTCGTTATTATAAGTATTATGAATTTAAGAAAAATGATCGATATAATTTTAATAGATTAAGTTATAAACAAAGAATTATTTTATTTTGTAAAAGTTATTTTCCATTTTTAATTAAAATACATCATAAATTAAGGGGAATTTAGATGAATAAAATTATTTCAAATCTAATATGGAAATTTAGCGAAAGAATGCTGGCACAAATAGTAACCTTTATTGTTTCGATAGTTCTTGCTAGGCTACTTTCACCTTCAGAATATGGAACAATAGCTTTGGTAATGGTTTTTATTTCGATTGCTGATGTATTTGCTAATGCTGGTTTTGGAAATGCACTTATACAAAAATTAAATGTAGATAATGTAGATTATTCTTCTGTATTATATTTTAGTATATTTTTATCTTTTATAATTTATATCTTATTATTTATTCTAGCTCCTCATATTGCTGATCTTTATAATAATGAGTCATTAACCATGATTTTAAGAGTTTTAGGACTAAGAGTGCCTATAGCTGCGTTCAATTCTATACAGCAGGCATATGTTTCTAAAAATATGCTTTTTAAAAGGTTTTTCTTTTCTACGTTATTTGGAACAATATTATCAGGATTTGTTGGATGTATAATGGCTTATAAAGGGTTTGGAATATGGGCTTTAGTAGCCCAGTATTTAACTAATACTGTTGTTGATACTACAGTATTATGGTTTACTGTAAAGTGGAGACCCAATCTTGTATTTTCATTTAAAAGAGTTACAGCTCTTTTTTCTTTTGGATGGAAACTGTTACTTTCAAGCTTAATAGATACGGGATATCAGCAGCTTAGAAGTTTAGTTATTGGCGGTAAATACAGTTCATCTGATTTAGCATATTATAATAGAGGGCAACAGTATCCTCAGTTAGTCGTTACAAATGTTAATACTTCTATTAGCAGTGTTTTATTTCCGGCAATTTCACAAAATCAGGAGAATTTAGAAATTGTAAGAAATATGACTAGAAAGGCTATAAAAACAAGCTCATATATTATGTGGCCATTAATGTTTGGATTGGCTGTTATTTCTAAACCTTTAATTTCATGGATGCTTACTGATAAATGGTTGCCATGTGTTCCTTATTTACAAATAGCCTGTTTTACTTATGGATTTTGGCCTATTCATACTGCAAATTTAGAAGCATTGAAGGCAATAGGTAGAAGTGATTTATTTTTAAAACTGGAAATTATAAAAAAAATTATAGGTATAGTATTATTAGTAATTTCAATGAATTATGGAGTTATGGCAATAGCTTTAAGCATGATAGTTTCAACTTTGTTAAGCAGTTTTATCAACGCTTTTCCAAATTCAAAAATATTAAGATATAGCTATATGGATCAAATAAGAGATCTTTTACCCAGTTTGTTATTATCTTTATTAATGGCAATTATTATTTATCCAGTTAGTTATATAATTGATAAATCTCTTTTATTGATTATAGTTCAAGTGATATTGGGTGCAGTCATATATATGTTTTTTTCAATATTGTTTAAATTAGAACCATATACATATATAGTAAACACTATTAAAAATATAAATTCAAAAAATAAATGTTAGTGTAATAAAATTTAATATAGAGTACTTAGGATAGTAATGATTATGATCAATATTTTAATACAACTTAAATTGTAAGAGATATTTTATGTTTGGATAATTTATCTTATGGTACGTATTATGATAATAAATAAAAATAAACAGTTTGCTATTATATTATTTATACCACTTTTTTAAATTTAAATATGACAAATAATAAATGAATTAATTAGCTATTAGTAACACTATTTAGTGTTTTGTATGTTTAAACAATGATAAGTGTTTTGGTTATATATTTTATTTTTGCTTTCTTAGAATTGTTTAGAATACGATTAATGAAAAGCAAGTTTTAGAAGCTGTTTATCAAATAGAAACATTTAATAGGTTAAAAGAAAGTATTAAAGTTTATGATTATGGAGGTAAAATATGAATAAAATTTTAGTAACAAGATCATCTATGCCAGAAATAGATGAATATATTGATGAGATAAAAGATATATGGAATACTCATTGGCTTACTAATATGGGAAGTAAACATAAAAGACTGGAAAGTGAATTAAAAGAATATTTAGATGTAGAAAATATATCTTTGATGACAAATGGACATTTGTCATTGGAATTAGGAATACAGGCAATGAATTTAACGGGTGAGGTGATAACCACACCTTTTACTTTTGCTTCAACTACGCATGCAATTGTACGAAATGGACTGACACCAGTATTCTGTGATATCGATCCAGATGACTATACCATTGATGTTACAAAGATTGAAGAGTTAATTACTGACAGGACGTCAGCAATTATTCCAGTACATGTTTATGGAAATATATGTAATGTAGAAGAAATTGAAAGAATAGCAAAAAAATATGATTTAAAAGTAATATATGATGCTGCCCATACATTTGGTGTCAGATATAAAGGAAAAGGAATCGGTTCATTTGGAGATGCATCAATGTTCAGCTTTCACGCTACAAAAGTATTTAATACGATAGAAGGCGGAGCAGTATGTTTTAACGATGAAGAATTTGGAAGAAAACTTTATAAATTAAAAAACTTTGGAATCAAAAATGAAACAGTTGTCGATGGAGTTGGATCTAATGCGAAGATGAATGAATTTCAGGCCGCTATGGGACTATGCAATTTAAAACATGTAGATGAAGAAATTCAAAAAAGAAAAAAAATTGTTGAAAGATACCGTGATAATTTCAATGGTATTGATGGCATCAAACTGTCACCGGTTCAGGAAAATGTAGAATCAAACTATGCATATTTTCCAATTGTTATCGATGAGAAAGTATTCGGTGTATCCAGAAATGAAATATATGATGAGCTAAAGAAATATGATGTTTTTGCGCGCAAGTATTTTTATCCGCTAACTAATACATTTGACTGCTTTCATGGAAAATACGATGTAAATCAGACTCCTGAGGCATTGCATATTTCTAAAAGAGTTTTAACATTACCATTATATGCAGATCTAAAACCAGATGAAGTAGATCGAATTTGTAAGCTTATTTTAGATATGAAATCAAATTATGCGAGGTAATTATTATGGCAAAAGATAATATTTTGATTTTTCCCGCGGGAACAGAAATCTCATTTGAAATATTTAATGCTTTAAAAAATTCTAAATTTGTTACTTTATTTGGCGGTACAAGTATTGATGATCATTCATTAATGGTATATGAACGAATAATTACTGGCTTCCCCTTTGTTGACGATCCAGATTTCATACCTTTTTTAAATAAGATAATTGATAAATATGATATCGATTATGTTTATCCAGCTCATGACAGTGTTGTTATGAATTTAACTGAGAACAGGGAAAAAATTAATGCAAATATAATTACTACGGAATTAGAAACAGTAGAAATATGCCGTTCAAAAGAAAAAACATATAAATATTTGAAGGACGAAAATTTTATTCCTGAAATCTATTCAGCATGTGAATGTAAGAAATTTCCTGTTTTTTTAAAACCTAAGGTTGGTCAGGGATCGAAAGGTGCCAGAATCATATGGTCTAAAGAAGAATTAAAAATATATTATACGGATACAGATATAATTTGTGAATATTTACCAGGTGAAGAAATTACAGTAGACTGTTATACCGGTTGCAGAAACGAGTTAAAAGTTATATCTCCTAGATCGCGTTTAAGGATACGTAATGGGATAGCTGTAAAATCAGAAAATATCAAATTAACAGATGAAATCAGACAGATTGCAGAAATTATCAACAGCAGGTTCAAGTTTTTAGGAGCATGGTTTTTTCAATTGAAAAGAGATTCAGCAGATAACTATAAACTGTTGGAAATATCACCAAGAATTCCTGGAACAATGGGATTGAGCAGAAACAGAGGAATAAATTTTCCTTTACTGTCTATATATGCTAATAAGGGAATTGACTGCTCTATTATAACAAATGATTACAGTATTGTACTGGATAGAGCATTTATAAACAGATACAAACTGAATATTAATTATAATAAGGTTTATGTTGATTTAGATGATACATTGATCATAAACGAAAAAATAAATGTAACTCTTATGAGCTATCTATATCAGTGTATCAATAAAAATATAAGTATTTTTCTGTTAACCAGACATGCGAAAAATGTAGATGCTACATTGAAAAAACACAAGATTTCAAAAGAAATTTTTGAAAATATTTATCATATTGGTTCAGCTAAAAGTAAAGCGGAGTATATAGATCCTAAAAATAGTATTTTTATTGATGATTCATTTGCAGAACGGAATGATGTCAAAAATAAGCTGGGGATATATGTTTTTGATATAGATATGATAGAATGCTTAATCGATTGGAGGAAATAGCAGTGTGTATAGGATATATAGGTCCTTTTGGAGATTCGAATTTTGGAGATTATGCAATGCTTATTAATAATGTATTGGATATAAATACAGGAGAAAAAAATTTAATTTTTACATATGATAGTATAAATACAGAAGAGATATGTAATTATTATTTGAAAGATTACGATATTGAATATTTACAAATAGATATAGAAAAACCTGAGATTCAATATAGCAAGGAATATACTGTAGAATTCAATGATTATCCATTTATACCTTTAGAAATGTATAAAAAAATAATCAATAGAGATGAGATATTTAAAAAAATAAAAGAAATAGATAAACTAATTGTTATAGGTGGAGGATATTTTAATCATTTATGGAATGCTAAACATCGTCAAAATAAGTTGCTGTCAATTATGAGTATTATCCTGAAGGCAAACGAATTAGGAAAACAAATTTATTTTTTAGGCAATACATACGGCCCATTTTTAAAAAGTGAAGAAATGTTCAGATTATTTTTTTCATCACTGGATTTAGCAAAATTTGCAACCCGTGACAATGTTTATTCACCTATATGGTTTAAAACAGTTTGTGATAAAAGACTAGATTTATTGCCAGATGATTTATATTTTTTGAATGATGTATTAAAAAACAGATCAGAAAGAATAATTGAAAAAAAATATATTATTCTTGAAGTATATTATTCAATGCAAGAATTAGAAGAAAATGTACAGTATTATAAAGAATTTGTTGACAAAATAAAGAGTAAATATGGTTTGGAAGTAATATTTTTACCTTTTGATGTTAAATATGGCGGAGAATACCAGGGTAAATATTTATCATCCAAAATTAGGAACTTAAGATATTTTCATATTCAAAATGGAAGATTTTTAAAAATTGAAGATACGTTGAATCTTGTAAAAAATGCTGAATTTGTTATCTGTAATAGATATCATTTATTTGTATTTTCAATTGCAAACAATATACCGGTAATCCAGATATTGAAAGATGTTTTAGGAAATAAGTCATACTACTATACAAAATCAAAGGGCGTACTGGATCAGGTATTTAAAAATCACTGCTATGATGAATCACTTTTCCTAGCAGTTAATGTGGATGAATGTTTTGATAAAGTTATAAATAATTTAAAAGGAATTATTGAACAACAGTCTAGATTGTTCAATAATCCAATAAAACAATTTAATGAAAATATAATGTTAAATAATAGAAAAAAATTTTTATATAATATTATAGTAACAAGTAATTAAACTATTTTTTGGTGTTTAAATATAATTATATTTGCTTTTTAAATCTAATTCAAAACCTGTTTAATAGATATATTAAGTGATAGAAAAGATTATTATATACTGGAAATGAATATTAGGTTTGGTGGAGGATATCCTTTTAGTCATATGGTAGATGTTAATCGAGCAATGTCAATAATTAAATGGTTAGTAAATGAAGATGTAAAAGATAATTTATTAAAGGCAAAAATTGGAGTAAGAGGACATAGAACAGTAAAGCTATTATGTAAATATCTAAAAAAACATCATAATTATTATCTTGTTTTAGTTTCCTCTTCTATTCAGGCTGGTAGAGAAAATGATTATGGAAAATCTAAGAAAATATGAGAAAAGTATTTGTCAAATTTTGGTCAGGATCACGAGAATCCTGTTTTTTTATTTACCGTTTTTGCAAATTTATTTGGAAAAATAATGCAAACTAAATTACAACAGTGTTGTAGCAACATGGTGCTATAATATGACTCACGATCTTGATATTCAGATCGATAATCCTAATGCAATAGTTCCTTTATGCTATATAGATGATGTTGTTGATGAAATTATGCATACTGTTACTGGACAGACTCCTATTAAGAAAGACGGTTATTATACAGTTGAGCCAGTTTATGAAGTCAGTTTAAAGAAATTAAGTGAAATTATCTATTCATTTAAAGAACAGACAAAGACATTAATTATGCCTGAAATACCAAATAATTCATTAGAAAAGAAACTGTACAGTACATATCTTTCATATTTGCCAAAGGGAGAAGTCTCAATTTCATTAAGAATGAATGTAGATAATCGCGGGAGTTTTATTGAATTATTGAAAACAGAAAAATATGGACAGTTTTCTGTGAATATATCAAAATAAGATGAGGGGTATTATTTATGATTAATTGTTCTTGAAAATGTGATTAATTATACCTAAAAAATTGATTATTTTCTAAGTTAATATTATAATGTGTATAGAAAAAAGAAGTTAGTTAATGAACTGCAAAAATTTAATTAAAAATGGTAAGATATTATATAGACAATTATGTTGATATTTGGTGCAAATAGCTTATGAGGGGAGTTGAAGGGATATATGCTAATAACAGAAATAAAAGTAACAATAATTAATAAAAATAATTACAAAGCTTTAGTGGATATTAATTTGAATAATGTTGTATGTGTTAAAGCAATAAAGATATTTGAGTATAATGGTCAATATCAATTATCGATACCTAGTACGAAAATCAATAACAAAGACATAAGTTTAGTACTTCCAATTAATAAAAAATCACGTAAACAATTAGAAAAATTATTGTTTCAGGCCTATCATATATCTGAAAAAGATACTCAAAATACAAGTATATTTGTTCTTGAAAATCGTTTTAGAAGATTAGATTTTTTTGATCAAGAAATTCAGCATTTTAATATGCTAAAAGAATTTACTGATCTTGATGATAAAAAATATATCATACCTTTTAATTCAATTGATGTGAGCATTAATAAATATGATAATAACTATTGTTTAGCATTTGTAAGAATTATATTAGATGATATTATGGCTATTGATTTTTTAAAAATTAAAAAAACTAAAAATAATTTAATGAGAGTTGCTTTCCCAGTAAAGAAAATAGGGGCAAAGTATAAAAATGATATATTTCCTATAAATTCAAAAGCTAGACAATATTTAGAAAATGTTATTTTTTATGCTTATAATACTATGATTGAAAACAATGATTCAAAAATAAAATATAGTACACAAAGAATAACTTCAAACAATTACTTGATTAATGATATTGGCCAATCCCAAATAATTGAAAATATATATGAATTATTAAAAAATGCATCTATTTATGGATTGATACCAATAGATGAAGTAGAAAATATATTAGAACTAAATCAAATTGATTGGAGAAATATATTTAATATATATAGATTAGAAGAATTGGTTGAGATATTAGACTTTATGACTATAAAAGATTTTAAAATAAATTCAGATCAAAATTACAAATATGTTATATTATCATTAAAAAATCAGGACAATCAGAATAATGAATTGCAATATCCTTTCTTACCAATTGGAAAATATTATTATGATACTAATGAAGAGTTATATGAATCAGCGTGGGAAAATATTCAATCAGCATATCAAAGTAAAGAGGCAATAATTTGTGTTGTCTTTGAATATAATAAAGTTGATGAATGTTTATTACTTTTTTATCATGGTATCCTTGGATATTTACCTAGAGATTATTTAACAAATAATCAATTTCTAGATATACAATACTTTATAGGAAATACTATCAAATGCTATGTTACTGATATTAACAAAGAAAAAAATGTATTTTATGCTGATAGACTTAAGATTGAAAGAGATGCTAGACAATTTATTAAAGATAATAATCCCGATGTTGAATGTATGGGTGTTGTACGAAAAATTGGTAGTGATAAAAGTTATGCTTTAGTAGATATTATGGAAGGGAATCATGCATTTCTAGGTTTTGATCAAATATCTTTTTTACCTAGAACTGGATTCAATATAGATGATGTCCTACGAAAAGATCAAATAATTAATGGCTATGTAACGATTCAACATAATAACAATAATTCTATTCTATTTTTTATGAGAATCAAAAATTATATATTAGATTTTCAAAAAATGAGTAGTGAATTAAAAAAAGGTCAAATAATATCAGGTTTATTAAGACAAGATATTTTAGAAGAAGATATTTATTATTTAAGGTTTAATAATTATTTTTGCGTGAAAATTCAATATGAATATCTTGTTAATAAAGATGATGTTTTTGATGTGGAAATTACAAGTATTGATCATGAAAATGAAGAAATTCATGGTAAGGTTATTAATAAAGAAAATAATGAAAATCTAAAAAAGATATTAAAACCATCAATTCCTGAAAATAAATTAGGATCATTATTTGAAAAATCTATCAATGCTGTAGTGAGTCCATATGCTTATAGAGCTAATGAAACTTACATAATAAAAGAAATGGAATTTAAAATTAAAACCAGATATTCGTATGGTGTTATTGAAAATTTAATAAAGGAAAAAATAATAACGAAAGAGCATTTAATCATTTTACAAATCATTAATGACTTACATTATACAACTACTAAACATTTAAGATCATTTAACTATACTTCTGAACAATATCTACATTTAAATTCTGATAAATTTTTCAACAGGATTAATTCATTAAAAAAACGTCAATTAATTGAAATATATAACTTTAAAAGTTCAGGGGACACACCTGCCTATTATAATTTTTACAAAATATCAGGATTAGGAAAAAAAGTAATAAAAAATATATATAAAAAAACAACACCAGGCAATTCTTATTTAATTGATATATTAAAAGCAGAGAGAATAAAAGGTATTTTAGCAGCTAATCAATTCTTTGTCTCTTGTAAAGAACGGATTAGTTCTCATATCAATTATCATGTCCAATGTAAACTAAGAATATTAGGGACACAAATAAAACCCACATCAATTATTGAATTTGAAAAATCAATCATGATTATTGAATCAATTAGAAATTGTGATGATGAAAAAGAGCGAATATTAGAGAAATGTGAAAGATATGATACTTTATTTAATCAATATAAAATGGGAACGCTAATATATAAAAATCAAGATTTTTTAAAGAAAAAAATGTATTATGTTTTTATAGGCGAGGATTTTGAACATACGAAAGATATTTCTCATTTTATAAAAGATTTTTCTTTTTCAAAAGAAGTTTTTTATACATATGACCTTCTTATCTTTATGCAAAGTCCAGAATTTGCTTTATATAGATTTGTAGATAATGAAAGTGATGCTGTTCATTATTATAGCATAGCAGATTTAGTAAAGGAAAATACCGAGTGTTTTACATCAACACCAATATATCATAACCAACTCATTTATGAAAATTATACATTTAATTCATTTCCGAAAATGTATTTAAAACTGTTATTGACTAGATATAATGAAGAAAAAATAAAATTTATTAATATGGATAGCAATGATAGTCAACAATATATTCAACTGATCAATGATCATGAATTTCAAACTTATTTTGAATTAACAGAGTTAAGTCAACAAAAAAATAAATATGAAATGCTTTGGGAACCTAGAGTTTTCTTGTTAGGAAATGGTGGTTCTGGAAAAACGAACTTTGCAAATGTCATGGCAGGATTGTCTTTTAATATTAATGAGTCAAAAACGATAGGTGTTACAATAAAAAATGACTTATGGAAAGATTTGCCATGGCTTGAAAAAGATGGATATAAAATAGATTATATAAGTGTTTGGGACTTTGCCGGACAGGAAATGGATCAAATTATAAGTAACTATTTAATTCAATCAGCGTGTTTGTGTATTATTGTTTTAGATTCACGGCATGAAGATTATCCAGATCATTGGTTAAAATATATTTCAACATACGCTCCTCATGCTAAGATAATGATTGTTTTAAATAAGATTGATGATGCAAATGTGATTAATGATAAAGATAAAAATCGGTATAGCAGATTAGATGTATCTTATTATTATAAAACATACAAGAATCTTGTTGGTATATATAATTTGTCGTGTAAGAATGTTAATCATCCTTTGAGTCAAATAACCCTTATCAAAAAAACATTGGTTGATACTATTCAATCAATAGAGCAGAAATATCTTAGAATATGGGATATTGGAATTAACGAATTTAAACTGTATCTTCAAAAGACGGAAAATGGGTACATTGATTTTAGTACTTTTGCTAAAAAATATAAAGAATATTTACCTGATAGTAAGTTTGAAGTTAAAGAAACATTAAAATTACTTGATGAAGCTGGTATATGTATTTATAGAAAAGAAATGGGGACAACAATTATTATAAAACCAGACTGGCTTGTTTGCGCATTAAATAGACTTTTAAAATTTGAAAATTATTCTTATTATAAATGGGAATTAACTTCTGAAGAAATATATTCAGCTATAGAAAATAATCAAGATGGTCTTTATCAGTATCAAACAGGCGAGAGTATGTATATTTTAGAAATTTTAGAGAAAATAAAAATTTGTATAAAAGATGAAGATGACCATTATATTTTCCCATGTTTTTTTGCATATTCAATAGAGGATGTGTCATATGAAACGTTTTATGATAAAGGAAATTGTTATGAATATTGTTTTGAATATACTAGTATACCTGTAGATTTATTTCCTTCACTACAAGTTGCTTTTTGGCAATATTACAAAGAATTAATAGCATTTGATGATAATAATGCCTATTTGCCTAATAAAAAACAATTATATTTTATATTAGAAAATCATAGAATGCTCATAAAAAAAGAAGAAAATTGTATTTATTTGGCTATTGAAATGAAAAATCAAAATTTGAATAAGTCAGAAACCGATACATTTAATTTTGCTAAGAGAAAAATTTTAGATTTGAATAAAAGATATTTTTCAAATTCGAAGCACATTAGTGAGTATGTTGTTATTCGTGGTAGAGAGCAAAATATGAATATGAAATTTATAAGGTATAAGTATTCAATAGAGAATTTAAGGAAGATATCTATTCGTGGTATTGATAGAAGATATTTTCCTGTTGTAGATGAGTTTTATGATACATCTGATCTTCTATTGAAAAGTTATACTTTAGATGAAATTAAAGCTATTTTATTAGAACAAATGTTAGTTATTTATGAGGATCAAAACAATTCTAATGATGAATTTGGTGATTCATTAAAGAAAGGAATGGCAGTTTATATACCGTATAATTCAAAATGGTATATAGTAACAACATTAAAATTGGATAGTACTAGTAAATATTATGCAGTTGATCATTTGGAAAGATCTATAGATTTGAAACTCTTATATAAAGAAAAAGTAACAATATTTGAACCAGTCAAAAAAAGGAAAATTGATATACCTTATCCTAAAATAAAAATTTCTCTTGGTGGAAATGTTAATAATAATAATTTCGTATTCTACTTTCAAAATGATAAAAATCAACCTTTTATAGAAGTGAAGTGTGAATTATCTAATGCCAGTAGAAAAGTTTTTATCTGTGATAATATTGAAAAATTGAAAAAAGAGGTAGTAGGATCAATTATTTTTGATATTGAAGCAAGACGAGGTATTGGCATTATAAGTAGGGTTATTAAACCTAATTTGTTCGAATACATAGATATAGATGAAGTATTTAAAACATTTGAAAAGTTAAATTTATCATCTAACGATAAAAGAGGTTAAATGTATGAATATTTTAATTATTGGTAATGGATTTGATATAGCACATAATCTACCAACAAAATATAGTGATTTTTTAAATTTTGTAAATGATTTTAAAAATAATTATTACAATATAAAAAATAATGGATATAGATCTGATATTTTTAAATTATTTACGGATAATATTTTAGATGAATTATATAATTTAATTAAAGATAATTTATGGTTTTCTTATTTTACTGAATTAAATGTTGATAAGGGATGGGTTGATTTTGAAAATGAAATTTCGCAATCTATCCAACTTATTGACAGTTTGAGGAAACAGACAAGACATAATGATTTATATGAAGAAGTTATATCATTAGAAAACTGGCAAATAAAGAAATTAGGTGACTTATTTTATTTTGATAATAATATTATTTTGAAAAAACAATACAATGAATTTAAAATAAGACTGTTATCTGATTTAAATAAACTAACAAGAGCACTAGAAATATATCTTTCTTTTTATGTTAATAATATAAAATGTGACAATAAATTAAATCAAATATTAGAATTAGATATAGATAAAGTATTAAGCTTTAATTATACTAATACTTTTGAAAGATTTTATGGTGATGAAAAAGTGGAATATGATTATATTCATGGAAAAGCATCTTGTGAAAGCAGTTTAGAAAGTTGCAATTTAGTTTTAGGTATAGATGAATATCTAAGTAGTTCACAACAGGATAGTGATAATGAGTTTATAGAGTTCAAAAAATTTTTTCAAAGAATATATAAGATGACAGGATGCGTATATATAGATTGGTTAGATCAGATAAATAGGACTAATGTTTTGTTTTATGATAAAGAAAATCTTAATGTCTATATTTATGGACACTCTTTAGATATTACTGATAAAGATATTATAAGCCAAATAATTAATTTTAGGAATGCAAAAATTACTATATTTTATCATGATAGAAAATCTTTAGGTAATCTTATCATGAATCTGGTTAAAATGATTGGAGAACACAATTTAATAAATAGGGTTCATGGGGATAATGCTTCAATTATTTTTAAATATATTACGAATAAATAGAAGATCTGTAAAGAATATATCTTTTCTACTAGATAAAGGAAATTGTTAATAATTAATCATCAATAAGCATTTTGGATTAGTATATACATTTTTCATGATCAATTAAATTAATTATTTTTAGGTAAAGATTTATTTAAAGAATTTCTCTATTTTTTTAATTGAAAATTAGATATAAGATTTTATCTAAATAGTAAAGGTAATTTATTTTTAATGTAATATAAAGAATTATCGGTTAAAGGTTATTATAATGACTATTGCAATGCTAAAAATATAGGTTATAAAATAAGTATAAGAGCTTAAATATCCATGATGTTACAATAATTTAAATAAAGTCAAAAATTGATTTTTTTACAATCATCTTTGTGTTTATGATATTAACTTTTTTAATATTTATATATTTATCTTTTTTGAAATTAACAAGCACCACCTCAATGTGAAAGTGGTGCTTGTTTTTTGCTTTTTAATAATATTAATTGATTTTTATAGTTAATAACATTTTTTACATGCATCAAAGCCACGATTTTGTGCTTCGGTTATTGATACAGCAGTTGGATTTTTCATGTTGCTGCAATTAGGATTTGAATGATATTTTTTACCATTTCCACTACTTGCAATATATACTCTAGTTTGGTTTTGTTGTTGCTGCTGTTGAGCTTGAGCTTGTCTTTGTGCCTCTTGTGCTTGTCTTTGAGCCTCTAATTCAGCCTGCCTTTGGGCTTCTTCAGCTTGACGTTTAGCTTCTTGTTCAGCAGCGATTTGAGCTTGTCTTTCAGCTTCTTCTTGTTGTTTTTTTATTTCATCACTAGGATCTCTAGTAACTGGAGCTGATCCTTCTTTTGAAGTAGTATCAGTAAATTCATAACTGATTTTATCTTTATCAGTTGTAAAAATAATGTTACCTTTTTTATCAGTTCTAAATACTTTTGCATCACTATCATCTAGTCGATCCAAAACTTCTTTATTAGGATGTTCGTATTTATTATTTTTCCCACATTCAATAACTGCATATTTTAATGAGATAGAATCTAATAATTCTTCACTAGTTCCCGTTTTACTACCATGATGAGATACTTTTAAAATATCAATAGAATTTGGGATTTTATCTAAAATACTTTTTTCAACCTTTTCTGTTGCATCACCCATAAATAACATTTGATGATCACCAGAAGTTAAAAGGGCAACTAATGATAATTCATTTCCTTCACCGGTTGCTTGAGTATTGTAGAATTTAACGTTTGTATCACCATCAAGTTCAATTGCTGTATCTTCTAACGGAACAGCCGGTGTTAATCCTTTAGATGAAAGTGAATAGATAAAATCACGATATGTTTTACTATCTGATGATCCATTAGATACATATGATTGACCAATTTCAAAATTAGTAACTGCAGCATCAAGGCCACCACAATGATCAGCATCAGGATGCGTACTTACTAGATAATCAATTTTCCTAATTCCCAGATCATTTAAATAATTTACTATTCTTTGTTCATCATTATTATTTCCACCATCAATCAACATATTTTTATCTCTGCTTTGGATAAAAGTACAATCAGAATTTCCAGTATCAATAAAATGAATTTTAATATTTGAAGCTTTAGCTTCAGGCTCCACTTTTTCTTCTGTTTTTTTAGTAACAGTTTGCTTATCATCATAGTTCTTTTCTATATCAGTACGTGAACTAGTAGGTGAAAGTCCTACTGCTACAAAGAATAAAATCAAACATAAAATTATTTTATATCTTTTTTTCATCGTAAGATTCCTTTTATCTAAAATGGTATTAAAATGTGAGGTTATAATCAAACCAACAATCATTATCAAGATACCTGGTAATATATATACTGTAGTTATTGCTAATCCTGATAGTATTACTAAATATCCTAAAAAATTACGAATACCTCTTAATATCTTTTTCCCTTTTTCTCTCATTCTTTTCCCTCCAATCCCCATAATTATAACATATTATTTGAACTTTATGATACATTTGTGACTTTTCTAATTGTTTTAACATCATCATTGTAGCTTAATTTTTTATCGTTGTTGTATTTTTATTACACCTGTTTGTTTAAAGTTTTGCTTACAAAAAAGCCTTTTTATCCAAGTTGATGTTTAATATCATCAAAAAAATAACCATATTTAAATTTATTATTAATTATGTTACGATATAAATATTTGGAGGGAATAATATGTATTGTGAAAAATGTGGGCATGAATTGATTGAAAAGGAATGTGGAAATGATGGATTAGTGCCATATTGTCCTAATTGTAAAGAATTTAGATTTGTTAAGTTTAGCAGTGCGATTTCTGCTATTATTTTAAATCCAAATCGTGATAAGATTCTGTTGATCCAACAATATGGTAAAACTGATAATATTTTGATTGCTGGATATATAAATAAAGGTGAAAATGCTAAAGAAACATTGATTCGTGAAGTTAAAGAAGAAACAGGATTAGAAGTTGTTGATTATTTATATAATGATAATGAATATTTTAAACCAACCGATACGTTGATTCATAATTATTTAGCAATCGTAAAAAGTGAAGATTATCAGTTAACTAATGAAGTTGATTTAGCTAACTGGTATCCAATTAATGATGCGATTAAGGCAATCAAACCTAATTCATTAGCTAAATCATTTTTATTAAAAGCAGTAGAAAAATTTAATCTAAACAAATAAAGCGAACTGATTAGTTCGCAATTTTTTTATCCAATTTTTTGCTTAAAACAATGGCAACAATAATCTTTAAAGTATCACCTGGTAAAAACGGAATTACGCACATAGTTAAAGCTGGTAATAAAGATGTATTGGTAACATAAATAAACCAGATAGTACCAATACCATAACATACAACCGTTCCAGCAACCATTGCAATAACTTTAAATAAAAGCGAATTATTTTTAGTAATAATCAAACTAATTACTAAAGCCATAATTGGAAAACTATAAATATAACCACCACTTGGTCCTAATAAATTGGCAATACCACCATTAAAACCACTAAAAACAGGTAAACCAATAGCTCCCATTAAAACATAAACCAAAGTACTAATAAACGCTAGTTTAGGTTTTAATAAAGCTCCAATTAAATAAACCCCTAATGTCTGTAAAGTGATTGGAACCAAAGTTGGTAAAGCAATTTGAACTTGTGCTAAAATTGCAATAATACAAGCAAACAAAGCACAAAGCAACATATCTCTAACTTTTGTATTCAAAACTCAAAACCTCCTCGACCATTTTAACAAACCTCTAATAAACTTACAAGTTTTTTAAAAATAAACAATTATCTTTTCAAATAACTTAAATTATGCCAAAATAAATTTAGGTGGGTGATAATATGGATGAAAAATTAATAACTTTTAGTAAATTTAATAATGAAGATGCTTTAACTTTTGGTTTAAAAGTAATTGAAATCGCTAAACAAGAAAACTTAAAACCGCTTAGAATTCGTGTCATTAAAGATGATGATATTATTTTTCAATATCTAATGTCAGGTAAAACTGGTGTATTGTGGTTAGATCGTAAAGCTAATACCGTTATCAAAACTAAACATTCATCATTATTTGTTTTCAATCATCAAGAAAAGTTTAAAGAAATTTTAAATGACGAAAATTATGCTGTTTGTGGTGGTGGTTATCCGTTAATAATTGATGATCAATTTAGAGGTGTTTTTTGTATTTCAGGGTTAGAACATGATCAAGATCATAATTTGATTGTTAAAGTACTTAAAGAAATGCAAAAGGATATTTAAAAATAGCTTGATTATTATATAATAGTAGATAGAAAAAAGGAGGAACTTAAATGGCAAAGAAGCTAACTGTAGGATTTATTGGTAATGGTAAAAGTGCTAATCGTTATCATATTCCTTTCATTCAAACAAGAAAAGATAAAATAAACATTAAAAAGATATATACACGTAATCACGCTCATGATAAGTGGGATGAAATTCCTGGTGTAATCTATTGTGAAGATCTAAATGATTTATTAACTGATCAGGATATTGATGTAATTATTATCAGTACGCCTTCTACTTATCACTATGAATACGCTAAAATGGTTTTAAATGCTGGTAAAAACTGTGTTGTTGAAAAACCATTTGCTAGTACATATCAAGAAGCAAAAGAAATTTTTGATTTAGCTAAAGAAAAAGGTTTGATGGTACAATGTTATCAAAATCGACGCTTTGATAGTGATTTCTTAACAGTTCAAAAAGTAATTGAATCAGGTAAATTAGGAGATTTATTGGAACTAGAAATGCATTTTGATTACTACCGTCCATATATTCCTGAAAGCGCTAAAGAATTTAGTGTTATTAACTCTTATTTATATGGTCATGGCTGTCATACATTAGATCAAGTAATTAGTTATTTTGGAAAACCTGATCATGTCCACTATGATGTAAGACAATTATTAGGTGAAGGGAGAATGAACGATTATTTTGATTTAGATTTATATTATGGAAATTTAAAAGTATCAGTAAAATCTAGTTATTTTAGAGTAAAAGAACGTCCAAGTTTTATTGTTTATGGTAAAAAAGGAATGTTTATTAAAGAAAAGAAAGATAAACAGGAAGAACATTTAAAATTATTCTATTTACCTGAAGATCATGAAGACTTTGGTATCGATCTACCAAATGAATATGGAACGTTAATTTATTATGATGAAAATGGTAAATATCATGAAGAAAAAGTTGAATCTATAAAAGGTGACTATGGATATTATTACGACGCTTTATATGAAACTTTAATCAATCATCAAGATGTATTAGTAACACCTGAACAAACTTTATTACAAATCGAATTGCTTGAAAATGGAATTCAAGGATTAAAATGACAGCATAAAAAGCTGTCATTTTAATTACGAATTATCCTCAATAAAGTGCATTAAAAGATTATTATAAGCTTAATATAATAATTAGTAACTTAATTATACATCAATAAAAGACATTCTTTATAGACTTGGTTGTGAGATTAAAACAATTAATTTGTTTAAATACAAATTGGTATTAAATAATGGGACAATAATTTAGAAATGAAAAAACTGGTAAGAGTAATTTGAATCGTATGTGCATTTAATTATTTTCAAATTCTATATTAGGAATAGTTAAAGGTGGAAGGCCTGATAATTCAATAAATTTATTTGAAGATTCTAATAATTTTTTAAGAGCAATATCAGCACAATATTTTTCAAGAGAATTGGTTGAAATTTTTTCTTTGGGATCAATTTTTACATCAAGATACATTTCAGTAGACATGGTTAATTCGAAAGGTTCTTTTTCGCTACCAAAACAAAGATTTAATTGGATAATGATATCGCCTTTTTTAGCAAAAATTAAATTTTTTGGAATCATCGAGTTTCCAGTAATATTTAAGCTTATATTACTTTTATCAATATCCTCTAATTTGTTGATTTTAAAGTTGCATTCTTTTATTATATGTTTCTTTTGAATGTATTGCATATATGTCCTCCATTTAATGGCATTTAAATTTTAACTTATTAAAAATTATATTGTTTTTTGAAAATGAAACTGTTGTATTTAATGAGCTGGTAAATTGAATTATGGATTTTTGGTGAAAATACTGAATTGTTTTTGGTTCTAAATTTAATATAGTTTGTTTATAAGTTTTTTTTAAAGAATAATAATTAATTTCTTGCTCATATTCATTATCTTGACTATCCATATATTCTCCAGGAGTAGGTAATAAATGATTATCCATATTAGAAATATCTACTTTGTCTAAAAAATAATCATTACCATAATAATGAATAATAAATTTTTCATTTTCAAATTCTTCAAATGCTTTTCTAATAGTAATTTTGTTGCTCAACAAATCAATAATAATGTCACTTGAAGTTTTAGTTCCAATTAAAGTGATTTCTTTTGATAAAACTTGGCAGCATATTATTAAATAAAGATTATCTTGTGAGTCTGTACATGTAAAAAGAATAGGGTATTGTGCTTCAAATAAGATACAATCGATTGTTAATTTATCAAATTCATTTATTTTTTTTAAAATATCATTAATGTTCATTGTTTTTCACCTCTTTAAAATGTTCCCATGGTTTTGCTTTTGTAAAAAGCCACCAATCTACGTGAGAGCCTCTATATTTAATCCCTAAATGTTTTTTCCATATGCGTGTTTCTAAGGATGGCCCACATATCGGATGAGTTATTCCTTTTGCAATAACAAATGGAATACCATAGTCACTTGTCATAGCCATAAATCGTCTAACATCTTTATATTTAGTATATGTAGATAGTGAGTATTCTTGAGGATCATTTTTTCTCTCTTTTGATATAAGAAAGTTATGTTCTTCGTAAGAATTTAGGAATGATTCTCGATCAACTTTGCCACTTCGACATGCTCTATATACTTCTAATTCTTGAAATTCAGCCCATTCTGGGATCTTAAAATTTTGAAAATATGAAGGAAATTTTCTTTTTAATTTATTAATATCCATACATGATACTTGCCACTCAAAATATGATTAAATATACTTACATTGAAAGTTGAATTTCTTACTGATACTTCTTGCTGGTTTTGTCGTGTATACTTGGGCAGTTATAAATAACCCTTACTCGCAGCAGTAGTATAGTTTTGATGATAGATAGAATCTATTAGTAATTTTTAATATAATATTGTTTTCTTTTGAATTAATAAAATTTCTGCGATGCAACAGTCTTTTCGGGATGTCTGTTTTTCATAATATTCCTTTTACATTCAAATCTTTAATTGTAATATAAGACAGGTTGATTTTCACTATCTTGGTGATTATCTTATTGATGCAGGCAGTGTAAATATTATCTATCTTATAATGTATTTTTAACCATTAGCTTCTACTTTTGTATATTTGTTTTTGAGCAGACTCTCCTTTCTATAAATTTTTCTATTTGTGTGTTAAATTTCTATGATTTCTTTACTCATAAATGTTTCATCATTTACATGAAACTCCTTAGTAATTTTCTCATCTCCTTCCATTTATTTTTTATATTTGTAAAGTCGCAGAGTATACGCAAAAATAATAATATCTGTTGGTTGGAGTTTGGTTTGCTTTAAATATTTTTCTTTGTATAATAGGAACTTGATATAAATGGCTAATTATTTGGTAAAATCTTTTGATTAGTAATTTGGGATATTTAATGTACTTATATGTTTTAGCGCGTTTGATATAAAAATGTTTAATCACTTTTGATAGCATATTTGATTACTTAACAATTTTAATTAAGATGTTTATTATATATAAAACTATACTATATGTGTAAGTCTTTGTCTAGATAACTCGATTCTTGGTAATTTTAGAAATGAAAAAACATGAGTATAATTTAAAACTCATGTTTTTAAATTAATTACTAATTGTATATAAAAATAAAGCAATCAAATATTCAGGTAAAAAAATATTACTAATCAATCCTGGTTCAATTGATTCCTGGTTTTTAAGCGAATGATAGAAAACACAAATAGCATCTTTACTGCCTAATGTTTTTATGGTTGAAAAGATTTCTTTAATGGGAATATCACGAAAACGGTTTTCTAATAAATGATAACGATTTTGATATTCTTTTAAAAATGTTTTTAAAAGTTCTTTACATACTTGATCGATTTCATAGAGTAAATCACTTTGATAATTATAACGAGCCATTGTTATTTCTAAAGAACGAATAAAATAATCTTCAATTTCTAATGTATTTAAATAAGTATCTTTTTTCAATAAATCAGTTATTGGTGTAGTATTATAGCTTAAAGTTTTATTGACAATATTACGATTGATTTCATCTTCATAATTAAGAATTAAATGATATATTTTATTGATTCTATCTTGATTTAATTCTGTTTTTTTAAAATTATAAAGATAACCATCAAGCTGATTAAAAGTTTTTAAAGTATCATAGTAGCCTAGTTTAATTCGCCAATCTAATATTTCTCGGTTAAAATCCAAAAAACCACCTAAATCATGACTTGGACGAATAATGGTAATATTTGGTCGATTTAAAAAATGGGGATGAATTACTTCCTGCTTTAAATCAATTACAATAATTTTATCTGCTTTCATTTTTAAAGCTAAAGATATTGGTAAATTATCAAAATAACCACCATCAATATAGCCCTGTTTATTAATATAATGAACGGGAAAAGCAGGGAAACAGGAGGCTGATGCTAGTGCATATTCTACTAGTTTTGCTTCAGTCATTTCTTTTTTAGTTATCTCTATCGGTGCTAAATTAGGATATTTGACAGTTACGATTCCATAATCAATTTTACTATTTTTAGCTTTTTGATCATCATATAAATGATAGATCATATTTTTTAATGGGGTAATATCAGCACCTTTTTCATTTAAATAAGATTTAAAAAAGGGTTTGATTAAATTAGTTTGTGATAATAGTGATTCGATTGAAAAATCAAAGTTAACGGGATTTTTAAATACATCACTAACTTTCATCTGATCCCAAAGCTGGTATAATGCCTGGTAGTCTTGTTGGACCACTAATAAACCATTTAAAGCACCAATTGAAGTCCCAGTCACAATATCAAAATCATAATTCAAATCTTTTAATGCTTTAATGCATCCGGCCTGATATGCTCCTTTAGCACCTCCACCAGCTAAAACTAATGCTTGTTTCATTATTTTCACCTCAAAGTAATTATACGTTTCATTAAATAAAAAATCCATTAAATCTACTTTTGATAGCAAAACTTTTATAATTTAATAGTATTTTAATAAAATTTATTTAATAAAAATACTTTTAAATGAGAAAATATCTCAAATAGATGTTGAAAATTTCTTAAAATAACATATAATATGAATGAGGAGATGATTATATGTTGATTCAATTTAGTTTTAAAAATTTTAGATCTTTTAAAGATGATGCAACAATAGACTTATCAGCAACTAAAATTACTGAGTTTAATAATCGAGTTATCGAAATTGGAAATGAAAAATTATTACCAGTTGCTGCAATTTTTGGCGCTAATGCTAGTGGTAAATCAAACGTACAATTGGCATTTCGATATATGCGTGCTTATGTGATTAATTCTTTTGGATTCGGTGGCGATGCTAAAGAAAAAAAGAATAAAAGCAACTTTTTAAAACCAACACCATTTTTATTTGATAATAGCAGCAAAAATAGTGAATCAGTGTTTGAAGTTTATTTTATCGAGGATGAAAGTGATAAGTTTAAATCATATAATTACGGCTTTAGTATTGATGCTTTAGGAGTAAAGGAAGAATGGTTAAATACAAGAGCTAAAACGGCTCGGGGTGATTTTAAATCGTTATTTTATCGAAATAGAGATGAAAATGAGTTAGATTTAAGCGGATTGCCTAAAAAATCACAAGAGAATATTTTAACTGCATTAGAAAAAGAAACACTAGTTGTTTCGTTAGGGGCAAAATTAAAAGTGCAGGCTTTAAAAAAAATTAGGGATTGGTTTTTAAAACATGAAATAGCTAATTTTGGGGATCCTTTAGAAAATTTTGTATTATCTAGGTATATTCCCGATGGATTTGATGAAGATAAAAAAGTTAGACAAGCTGTTCTTAATTATTTTTCTTCTTTTGATGAATCGATTGTAGATTTTGAGGTCGAAAAAGTAAAAGATGAAGATGGTGATGAACACTTAAATGTAAAAGCACTTCATAAAGTTATTGGTTCTAATGAAATGGTGGCTTTACCACTAAAAGAAGAATCAGCAGGTACTTTAAAAATGTTATCACTTTATCCTAGTTTTCAAGAAGTTATGGAAACTGGTGGGGTTTTTTTTATTGATGAACTGAATTCACGTTTGCATCCATTATTAGTTCGTAATTTTTTAATTAGTTTTTTAGATCCAAAGATTAATAAAAATCATGCTCAAATTATTTTTACAACTCATGATTCATGGACATTAGCTAATAATTTATTAAGACGAGATGAAATATGGTTTACTGAAAAAGATCAGGATGGTATTTCATCACTTTATTCACTTGCCGATTTTAGTGATGAAGACGGTATGAAAATTAGGAAAGACGAAAATTATGAAAAAAACTATTTATTAGGGAAATATGGTGCTATTCCTGAGTTGAAAACAATAATTTTAAAGGAGAAATAATTAATGTCAAGAAACGAAAGAAAGGGAAGAAGAAAGCCACGGATGTATCGTGGTAAAATACGTACTCCTAAACTGGGATATTATTATATAGTAACGGATACTGATCAAACTGAAAAAAATTATTTAGAAGGGGTAAGAGATTCTATTCCTGAAAATTTAAAAGGAAAAATTGTTATTAAAGTATCTAAAACAAGAACAATTAATTTGGTAAAGACATGTAAAGAAGGTGCTTCTTTATTTCCACAATATAGTGAGCCTTGGATTGTCTTTGATCGTGATCAAGTCAAAAATTTTGATGGGATAATTAAAGAAGCTAAACAAAATGGAATACATGTAGGATGGTCTAATCCTTGTCTTGAAATTTGGTTATTTGCTTATTTTGGTAGTATGCCAAATATTCAAGATTCTATAACTTGTTGTAAAAGATTCGCTTTTGAATATGAAAGGAAAACAGGTCAGCGCTATGATAAAGCAGAAAGAAATTTATATAATAAGCTTTGTCATTATGGAAATGAAGGAAAGGCAATAAAAATTGCTAGAGAAAAAAGAAAACAATGTCTTGACGAAAAACTAACGGAACCTTCTAAGATGATTCCTTGCACTACTGTTGATATTTTAATTAATGAAATAAAAGCAAAAGTGACTAGCTAAATAGATGATAAGAAATAAAAAGGAAGGATGAGATTAATTTAAACAATAAATCCAAACTTCCTTTTAAAAATAAGTTTTCACAAAAATTACTTTACCAATAACCTTTACTGGTAAATCATTTACTTCTTGAAAAGAAAAATGTTTATTTTCCACTTTTTTGTTGTAGGCAATTAAAGTAACACCAGTATTATCTTGGAAATATTTTTTTACCGTAACTTCATCACCAATTTGGATAATTGCAACTTCATTATTTTTAACTTGATCACATTTTTTTACATATACCAAACTGCCATCAACGATGCCGATATCTTTCATTGAATCACCGGTAATTTGTAAAAAATAATCACCTAAAGAATATTCTTCTAAAGTTATGTTTTCTTGACCTAAATAATTATTATCTAAAAATAAATCATAACCACCTTTAGCCATTCCTAAGATTGGCTTTTTTAAAGTAATGGCAACGCCATTTAATAAAGCCCCAACATCATAACCTAAAACATCAGACATTTTATCAACTGTTTCTTGCTGCAAAGCTTTTACGGATCCATTTAACCAGCGGCCCACAGTAGTATGAGTTACTCCAAATTGTTTAGCGATTTGCTGATTGGTTAAATGATGTAAACTTTTGTATTCTTTAATAAATTGTTTTAGTTCCAATATTTTCACCTCACTTTGATTATAACGAAATATAAAGTTAAAATAAAGGATTATAACTTAAAAAGTTATACAAACATGCATGATTTAATTGAATATGCACATTTTAAAGCATATAATGGCATTGAGGTGATCGAAATGAATCGAGTTTATTTATGTATTGATCTAAAAACTTTTTTCGCTTCTGTAGAGTGTGCTGAAAATAACTGGGATCCCTTTAAAGTCGACATGGTTGTTGCTGATAAAGATCGTGGTAAAGGGGCTTTGTGTTTAGCGATATCACCGAAAATGAAAGCCCGGGGAATCAAGAATCGTTGTCGCTTATTTGAAATTCCACCGGGAATTGATTATCGAATCGTAAAACCAAGAATGTCTTTATATATGGAATATGCAGCCAGGATCTATGAAATCTATTTAAAATATGTTAGTGCTAATGATATTCATGTTTATTCAATTGACGAAGCTTTTTTAGATATTACTAGTTATTTTAAACTATACCAAAAAACACCATATCAGCTTGCCAAGATGATCATTGATGATGTTTTAAAAACTACTGGTATTACTGCTACAGTAGGCATTGGAACTAATTTGTATTTAAGTAAAGTGGCTTTAGATATCAGTGCTAAACATAATCATAATAATATTGGGATTTTAAATGAACAAATTTATAAAGAAACACTATGGCATCATCGTCCAATTACTGATTTTTGGCAAGTTGGTAAAGGAATCGCTAAACGGTTAGCTAAATATCAAATTTATGATATGGCGGGAATAGTAAATTGTGATGAAAAGATAATTTTAAAAGAGTTTGGCATAAATGGTCAATATTTAATCGATCATGCCTATGGTAAAGAACCAGTTACGATTGCGGACATAAAAAAATATATTCCTAAATGTAATTCGCTTTCTCATTCACAAATTTTATTTGAAGATTATAATTATCAGCAAGCTTTATTAGTAATGAAAGAAATGGTGGAATTAAAAGTATTGGATTTAGTGGAAAGACATTTAGTAACTAGTCATATTGCTTTATATGTAGGATATAGTAATCATGCCATCAAAGCTACTGGCGGTTCTTTAAAAATTGGGGTTTGTTGTAATTCTTATCAAATTTTATTAACTGAATTTATAAATTTATATCAAAAAACGACCAATCCTAATTATCCAATCCGTCAAATTGGAATCAGTTTTGGTGATGTTATTGATGAAAGCTATGAATATTATAATTTATTTATCGATTATAAACAGATAGAAAAAGAACGGCAAATTCAAAATGCATTAATTGAAATTAAAGATCGTTATGGTAAAAATGCCATCTTTAAAGGGATGAATTTACTTGATAAAGCAACAACTTTAAAACGAAATAAACTAATTGGTGGTCATAATGCTATCTAATCATGCTTCTAGAGCTAAACAGTTTTTATCTTTTGATTCTTTAAAAGGGTTTAAAGAATTAATTGAAGCAAAACAAAAAGTTGTTGAAGAAGTTGTTTTGTTGAGTGAAGATGACTTAGCTACTTTAAATTGGCAAATTAAAACCGTTAAACCAGGAATGATGTTAAAAGTAATCTATTATGATCATGATCAATATTTAATGTTAGAGGGGATGGTTAGTAAGATTGATTTTAATCAAAAAAAATTAGTGATTGTTGATCAAGAAATTAAATTTGAACAGATCAAGAAAATAGATGATTAATAAAATAGATGTCAAAAGAGGATTATATTCCAATCCTCTTGTTGACTATTTAAATATATTATTATATCAAAAAGTTCATTTAAATTATTAATAAAGAAATCAGCGTTGCTTTGATCTAAGTTAAATAAATTATCTTTTCTAGCAACTACTTTAATATTAGCATTTTTTCCAGCTTGTATGCCGATTGGTGAATCTTCGATAACCAAACAATTATTATTTTTGTATCCAAAATATTTCTTACAGTATTGATAAATATCTGGTGCAGGTTTGCTGCTGGCAAAATCATCACAACTTAAAATAAGGTCGAAAAAGGAAACTAATTTATTACTATTTAAAACTTCATATATGTATTTGTAATTACTACTTGAAGCAACAGCAAGCTTTATCTTTTTTTCTTTTAGTTTTTTTAATACAATAGCTGTTTCTTCGAATGCTAGTGTACTATAATCTACTAGCTTTAATTTTTCTTGATGAGCTTTTTTAAATTTCATTTTAAATTCTTCTTTGGTATCCTTTAGCTTTATCCCATCAAGAATTTTATCCCAAGGATCTAAAGATTTATGGGAACCAATTAAATAATTAAGGCGCTCTGGAGGAATAGGGGAATTAGTTTCTTCTAGATATTCTTTAAATAATTGTTGATGCATTTTTTCACTATTAATTAATACACCATCTAAATCAAAAAATATTGCTTGGATCATAATAAATACCAGTCTCCTTTTAAAATATTATTTATTTTATTTATTGAAAGTTCATCATGAGTATTGTTTTTAGCAATGATTAAACAATCAGTAGCTTTTTTAATATTTTTTTGATAAGAATACAATTTTGCTAAACGATAATTATAGACTGATAAAAGCTCTTGATTAGAGATAGAGGAAATAAGTTTCTCTATCTCTAAAATTCTGGTAATATTTTTATTAAAATAAATATCATCAATCATATCACAATCATAAATGAAATATTTTATGGCTAAATCATTTTGGTTATCATAATTTTTATGAATTTCCTTTAATAGGTTTTTAGCATCTTGTTGATATCCATAATCTACAAAGTATGAATATAGTAATTTATAATAGGCTAACTGGTCATTTTTATTAAATTTAATCCGATCTTTTTTTGTATGGATATCAATTATCTTTTGATGATTATCTTCCTTAAGATAAAATTTTAATTTTAAGATTATGTATGTTGCCTTTGAAATGAGCATCTTATATTTTGGATTATTTAAAGTGGCTAAAAAATTTTTTTCATCATGATCATTGGAGGCAATATTTAACAAATTGAACATTTCGATTAATAATTTTTTGCGATAGCAACTACCTAAAATCAAACTGCTTAAAACTAATATAACTATTATTATAACTTCCATTTTTATTTCATTGGAAAAAAGCCTATAGCAGTTAAAAGAATTCCTAATATTAAAAGAATAAATAACAGTTTATTTACACTAGTTCCCTTTTGAATGTAACGATATACTATAATAGAAAGAACTAATGGTAATAAATTAGGCATAATACTATCTAAAACATCTGCTAGTATAAAAGATCCGCCTTCCAAGTTTAACTCTAAAGCAACAGGGACAATTACAATGCTTGGAATTAGACCACCTATAACTACTAATCCTAGAATTTTTGCAGCCTCAGTTATTTTATCTAGTGTACCATCAGCTTGAATTTTGGCTAAAAAGTCACGGCCACCACGATATCCTATTTTAAAACCATAAATTCTAGTTAGAGTAGAAGGAAGTAAATTTAAGATCAAGTAAAGAATAACACCTAAAATATTTCCTTTTGCAGCTAGTGGTGCTCCAATACCACAAGCAATTACTCTAAAAGTTCCCCAAAAGAAACTATCACCAATTCCTGCTAAAGGACCCATTAAAGCAATTTTTACTGAGTTAATAGATTGTGGGTCAAAACTTCCTTTTGGAGCATTTGCATATTCTTCTTCCATTGCACAGGTAATTCCTAAGCAAAATGGAACAAAAGCACAGGTTGTATTGAACATTGCATTATGCCGGTTTAAGGCTTCTTGTAATTTTTCTTTATCCGGATATAATTTTTCTAATGCAGGTAATAAAGCTCGCATGTAAGAAATTCCTTGTTGTTTATCGTAAGTATAACAGCCTAGAGCTTGATATGAACGATAAAAAACTTTTTTTAATTCTTTTTTTGTAAGTCTAATTTCTGACATTTTAATCATCCTCCACTTCATTTGGTTTGAACTGGTAATAAATATAAGCACAAACAAGACCGGTTAAGGCTACAGCCATTGTACTTAATCCAAAATACGTAGGTAAAAGGAAGCCTAGTAATAAAAAGCCAGCATATTTCCAATCAAAAGTGAACTTCATTAAAATACCAATACCAATTGCTGGTAATAGTTGACTGGCATTACTTAGACCATATCTAATTACATCTGGGATTGAATCTATTACAGCTTGAATGGCAACTGATCCAGCTAAAAATCCTAATGCAATAACAACAAAATATACAATAAAATAAATAATGCCACCACCTATACCAGTCCACCATATCATTTTTGTATTACAGGTTTCGACAGCTTTATTAGTCATTGATGATAAAATTGCTGAATTGGCAGTAGAAATAAATGTATTTAATACACTAGCTAACAACGCAACCGGAATAGCTAAAGCTACACCTTCTTCAACAGTTAGATTACTAGTTATTACAAGTGCTGATGCTAATACACTGCCACTAACTACCTCGGTTGGTGCAGCTCCGATTTGAACTACACCAGCCCATACTAATTCTAAAGTACCGCCAATAATTATGCCTTGTTCAAGATTACCAAGAACAAGTCCAACAAGTGTACAAAGCCAAATTGGACGAGCAATCATTTGTTGTCCGAACCAGGATTGTTCAATTCGTCCATATCCAGCAACGAGTCCAACTAAAATCGCTTCTAGTATCATGTTAATTTTCCTCCTCATTTATAAATTTTTTTGAAAACTCTTTAAAAGAAACTGGAGGGACTTGCGGAGTTATTTGAGCAAAAACATCAACACCTTTATCATGCATTCGCTTAAGACTGGCAAATTGTTCTTTTGAAGCATATACACCACTACTTATTTCAATTTTTCCTGTCATAGTACGCCCATTTGCACCATCCACTTCTGGACCAATATTAACTTTTTTAATTTCTGGACAATGATTTACCATATATTCAGCATCAAAAATAGTTCCAACAGTCATGAAGATTTTCTTTTTCTGAAATTTAGGCTCATTGATTCGTTTAATGGCATTGTCTAAAGTTAAAATATACATATCAACATTAGCAGGTTTAGCTAGTTTTAAAGTCATTTTATGAAAATTGTCATTTGCAGCACTATCATTAGCAACCATCAAAACATTTGGTTTGAGCTCACCAACCCAAGTAACAGCAACCATCCCATGAACTAGACGACCATCTACTCTTAATAAACTAATCATTTTCATTACATCCTTTCTTAATATCAGCAGTTATTAAATTATTCATATAACAGCATTGTTGTTTTGATGCATCAATTATTTGTAGTAATTCTTGACTTGACAGATCTTCAGCTTTGAAAACACACTCTAAGATCATTTGTAGGTTCATACCTGTTATAAGATGAAATTTAAAATCTTTTAAACATTTAAAAAAATATTGGTTTACTGAACCTCCTAATAAATCAGTAAAAACGATGCAGTTTTTTTGTAAATTATCTCTTAAAATTTTTCGTATTTTATTTTCAAAATTAGATTCATCAACAGTTTGTTCTATTATTATGATATTTTTTGCACCAAAATATTCTAGTGTATTTTTCATACCTGAAGCAAGTTTACCGTGAGATGAAATAATTATTTGGTTCATAAACTCTATGTGTTCCTCCTTTCAATATTATAGAACTATCAGACTATAATCATAATAGCATAAATATATATTTAAGTAAATAATAATTGTATATTTAATGAGAAATAGAATATTTTATACATAATAAATATATATTTATATTGAAAAAATAGAAAATTATGATATATTTAATGTAGAACTATCAGATAAATATACTATGAGGAGAATATTTATGGAAAAAGATAAATTATCAATGATTGGACATATTAAAGATACTTCGCGCGTTTTAAAAAAGGCATATGAAACAAGAAATCTATATATGAAAGATTTTGTAGATGCCTTTGTAAATAATAATTTTAAGAAAGTTTATTTTTTAGGTTCGGGAACTTCCCATCATGTAGCTTTAGTTATCAAAAACATATTTGTAGACCTTTTAAATATAGAAGGATGTGCAATTCCACCAACATTATTTACTTATCACGAAAAGATCAATCCAGCACAAGTTTTTGAACCACAAGAAATATGTGTCATTGGATTTTCACAACATGGTGATAGTATTTCAACATGCGATGCTTTAAAGAAAGCATATGATGATGGATATTTTACAATCGCTGTTACAGAACAGTTAGATAGTGTATTACAACAATATGGTAAAGCATATTGTCATTTGGTTTGTGAAGAGGAAGAAATAGGACCTGAGACAAGAGGCTATACAGAAACTATTTTTCAATTTTATTTGCAAGCAATTGAAATAGCAAAACAAAAAAATATCATTGGAAAAGATGATTTTGAAAATCTTGATTTTGTGGCAAAAGAGTTAAGTAATAGTTTGGATTTAGTTGTAAAAGAATCTATTGATTGGTATAATCGTAATAGAAATGAGTTTTTGCAAATGACTAAATCGTCGATTGCTGGATATGGCTATAATTACCCAACGGCATTAGAAGGGCGTCTTAAATTTTTTGAAACTTATGGCAGACCATGTACAGCGTATGAAATGGAAGAACAAATGCATGGACCAATGCGTGCTTATGACCAGAATAATTATATCTTTTTAATTGCTTCACAAGGTGAAGCTGAGAAAAAAAGATTAAATGAACTTTTAGGATATTATAAAGATGTATTTACTAAGCATGTTTTTGTAATAACGAGTGAAAGTGATCAAGAAGTTAGTGATCGAGATTTAAAGCTAAGCATTACTACATCTGATATTCTTTCCCCAATTATTTATATTATACCATTTCAAGTGTTATCAGCTTTGATATGTGAAGATACTGGTATTGATACTAAGGTTAGTCCAATTAAAAAGCGTTATGTTTCTTCGCATTATTTAAAATAATTAATAAGGCAAACCAATTGGTTTGCCTTATAAATAGGTGGGTGGTGAAATTTTGAAAAAAATTGCTAAATATATGGAAATTTTTAATTATTTTAAAGACAAGATAGAAAATGGAGAGTTAGTGGTAAATACTTTATTACCTTCAGAGGATGAAATAATCGAACAATTTTCAGTAAGTCATATGACTATATCTAGAAGTATGAATGAATTAGCTGCGCATGGATATATTAAAAGAATAAAAGGAAAAGGGACTTATGTTGATGATGGTTATAAGACTAAAATTGAAAAAGATATAGTAGAATTTGAAAGTATTACAGAGATGATTAGTAATGCTGGTTTAACGCCATCATGTGAATTGATTAAATATTTAATCATTAAAGGAAAAGATATTCCTGATGTTGCTAGAAAATTAGAAATTGATGAAAATGATTTTGTTCACTTTTTTGTACGTGCCAGGTATGGGAATGATTCATTAATTTGCCTTTCGTATACATATATCTCACAAGAAATTTTACCAACGATTAATATTAAAAAATTGGAAGGCTCTTTTAATGAATACGTAGATGAATTAAAAATTGAGCGTTCATATGGATATATGGAATTAGGAGCAGCTTTACCAGATAAAGAACAAAGTAAGATCATTGGATCATCACATGTACCATTATTAAAACAAACCATTATGTGGTATGCTGGGGTACAACCGTTTGAGTTGACCACACACTACTTTATTGCAAATAAATTTTCAATTAGGCAAGAGCGGGTAGCTACAAGTAATAAGCTATTTTGTCATGAAAGATAATTATATAAAAAAGGAGACTTTATATTAAGATTAAAGTCTCCAATTTTTATTTGTTTATGTACGAATAAAATTAAAATTCCTATAAAAATAAAATACTAATAACCCCAACAATTAAACAATATAAAGAAAAAACATTCAATTTTTTCTTATCTAACAGTTTAAATAATAATTGTAAGGCAGCATAAGTGACTACTCCGCTGACGATAAAAGCAACTAAATATGGTAGCCATAGAGTAGCTAAAGTAGTTGAATTGATAAAATCAGGCAATTTTAAAATAATTGCGCCCACACTTACCGGCATAAACATGAAAAAAGAAAAATCCCGAGCTGCCTTTTGTGACAATCCGCCTAACATCCCACCAGTTAAAGTTGAACCACTACGAGAAATCCCTGGCATTAATGCTAATAATTGGAAAAATCCCATCCGCAAGGCATCAAAAAGATTTAATTTTCGTGCTTTGCGTTTTCCCCGATAACCAAATTTATGTACTAACAATAAAAAGTTAGCAGTTACTAAAAGCATACAGCCAACTAATTTAGGATTAGAAAAAGCTGCTTCAATTTTATCATTGAGTAAGTATCCGCCAATGGCTGCAGGAATAGTAGCAACTATTAATAAAATACAATATCTAAACTCGCATTCATAATATTTACGTTTTCTTGTATCGCCACTAATATAACTAAAAAAGGCAATGAATAATCCAATTATTTGCTGGCGATAATAATACATGATTGCAAGCAGGGAACCAGTATTGACGATAACTTCAAAAGTTATGTCATTCATTTGTGGGACCATTAATCCTAGTTTTTCAAAAATACTTTGGAAAATAACTAGATGACCACTACTTGAAATGGGAATTGGTTCACTAAATCCCTGAATAGCACCAAGGATACTATAAACAATGATGTTTTTGATTAATTCCATTTTTTCACCTCAGGCACCATTATAGCCTAATTGAAAATAAAAAGATACAAAAAACATGATTTAATAAAAATAACATATATTTATATGGGAGGAATGTATGAAAGATGTTATTGTAAACTGGGTCAAAGAAGATGAAGAGTTATTAGAACCCTATGAATGGGATGAAGATGATGATCTTGAGATTATTTCGCGCTTAGAAGCTTATCGGGTTGATCAAAAAACTCTTCATGATTTTATTTATGGCTGTATTAATTTATTTGATCAAGAATATTTTAATCGTATTTTTATTGTTGGCGATGGTAAATATAGTGTGGTTGTTGAAATCAATCCTAATGGAAAATTAGCTTATCGTTCTTTGATGACAATGAAACAGCGTCAGGAAATTAATATTTATTTAAATAAGCAAACCTTTACTGTTTTTAATTATCATATGTATGATGAAGGTTTGCTTAAAGAATATGGATTAACAAGACAGGAAAGAATTAAAAAACAGTATGTTGAACACATGGTCGATAAATTATATTTAGAAGATTATAATCGTTTTTTAAAAGTATGTAAGCAATTAGAAATTCATGGTGATAAAAGTATTGATAAATATTTGCATTTAAAGAAGAAATTAGAAGTTGGTTATTCGTTTATTCATGAGCTTTTATATAACCAGTTTGTAAAAAAATAGAATTGTTGACAAAAATAAATAACTGTGATACTGTATTAGTGTATTAATACAGTAGGAGGTATAATATGAATAATTTATTAGAAATAAGAGGTGTAACTAAAAAATATGGATCCTTTAAAGCTTTAGATAATGTTTCATTAAACTTATCAGCTGGTAAGATCGTTGGATTATTAGGACCTAATGGTTCTGGAAAAACAACATTAATTAAAATAATCAATGGTTTGTTAAAAGATTTTTGGGGTGAAATTTTAGTTGCTGGTAATCCTATAGGGGTTGAATCACGTAAAGTTATTTCATACTTACCAGATGAAAACTATTTCCAGGACTGGATGTATGTTAAAGATGTTTTAAATATTTTTAATGATTTATATCAAGATTTTGATCAGGAAAATTGTTTAACATTGATGAAAAGATTTGATTTAAATCCAAATATGAAAATTAAATCAATGTCTAAAGGGATGAAAGAAAAATTTCAGTTATGTTTAGTAATGTCAAGAAAAGCGAAAATTTATATTTTGGATGAACCGATTGCTGGTGTTGATCCCGCTGCCAGGGAAGTTATTTTAGATGTTATTTTAAATAATTATCAAAAAGATGCTTTAGTGCTAATTTCAACTCATTTAATTAGTGATCTGGAAACTATTTTTGATGAAGTAGTTTTCTTAAAAGAAGGGAAAGTAGTCTTACATCAAGAAACAGAAGAATTAAGATTACAACGAAAACAATCAATCGATGAGGCATTTAGGGAGGTATTTAAATGTTAAAACTATTAAAATATGAAATTATTGAATCATATCGGCAGTATTTATTAACTTTTTTAGTCTTTTTATTATTGTGTGTTGTTACTCCTTTAATGCCCATTACAACAATTACGGGTATTTTAAGCGTTTTAACTTCCGTTTGTTTTTTTGGAATTATTATTGCGATGTTTTTAAATGTGATCATCAGCTTTAATCGTTCAATGTATAAACGACCTGGTTATTTAACTTTGACGCTGCCAGTAAGCAGTGAAAAGTTAATTGGTGCTAAATTAATTGGCAGCTTAATCTGGATCAGTGCCAGTATGCTTGTGCTGTTAGTTGGGATTACGATTCTTTTATTTACAACTGGTGAAGTTAGGATGGCAAATTTTTTTGAAGCACTAATAATAGTTGTAAAAAGGACATTTAGTAACTTTGACGTTTTTTTGATCTATTTAGTTGATTATCTTGCTTTTATGTCAGCAATTATTTTATCATTTTATTTAGTGATTACTTTTACCAAAACAAAATTTATACCTAAATATAAAACATTTGTCGGAATTGCGATATATTTTATTAGCTGGATAGTAATTTTTAGCTTTTTAGAAAGATTGCCTATTGTCTATAGTAATGAAATATCATCTATTTGCTTAGGAGTTTGTTTGTCATTGATCTTTTTTGTAGCAACAGTATATTTGATCAATCATCAAATTGAAGTTGAATAAGATGAAATATGAATTTGACTCTAATTTACCAATCTATCTTCAAGTAATGGAGATAATTAAAAACGAGATCTTTGACCATCATTATAATCCTGGTGATAAAATTGCTTCAGTTAGAGAAATGGCGCTGGCCTATGGTGTGAATCCTAATACGATTCAAAAAGCTCTTAATGAATTAGAACGGACAGGTATTATTTACAGTAAAAGAGCGGTTGGCCGTTATGTAGGTGAAGATATTGAATTAATTGAAAGAATGAAAAAAGAAGTTATTAATGAAAAAATTGCTGCTTTTTTAAATGAAATGCAGGAAATGGGCTATGATAAAAATATGATTATTAAAATGATCGAGGAATTTGAATAGTTACAAATTCCTTGATTTTTTTTATTATTTACTAAAATAGTTGAGTGATTAGACAATCAAACTTGACTTATTCGTTAAAAAAGATAGAAAAAAAATAAATTTTATGTATAATAGTATAGGTAAGGGAGATGATATTATGATTCGTATCTATACTGCACCAAGTTGTGCATCATGTCGAAAGGTTAAGGCATGGCTGAAAGAACATAATATTCCTTATGTGGAAAAAAATATTTTTTCAACCTTGCTTAGAGAAGTTGAATTAAAAGAATTGTTAGAGCGAAGTGAAAATGGTACTGATGATATCATTTCTAAACGAAGTAAAGTTATCAAAGAAAATGATATTGATTTAGATAGTATGTCAATTAATGAATTAATTAAGTTCATTCAAGCTAATCCATCAGTATTAAAAAGACCAATTATGATCGATGAACGTCGTTTTCAGGTTGGTTATAATGCTGAGGAGATTAGAGTTTTCATTCCTCGTGAATTACGGAAATTAGCAGAATGTCCTAATAGTGACCTCTGCCCTCAATTCATAAATAATCCAAATTCGATTAAAGAGGCTTATCACCAAGAAAATAAGCAGTGATAATAAAATTCACTGCTTTTTATTTTGGAATGCTAGTAAGCATACGATTAATTTTACTCATACAATTATGTTCGTATGTTAAATTATATTGACCAATAAAATCAAGAAAAGCTTGTTTACCAGTTTGATAATCATTGACCTCATACTCTAATTCATAATCGTAAAGATGATTATAGGAATTAAAATCAACGCAGATTAATCCTTCATTAGTGACTATTTCATGACGAATAGTAGTTAAATAATAATCAGTGATAAACATCATACTATTTAGATTTAAAGGTTTAAGTTTATCAAAAACTTCATTTTCAACTAACTGATGATTTAAGATTTTATCTTTAGTTTCCTGATCAATCATTAAATTAGTTTCTAAAGTTCCTTGTTTTTGTGGCTGTTTTAAAGTTAATTCAAACTGATTATCTTTATCCCGAATTCTAAGTGAATAACGCAGTTTCGATAAACGAGGATGTAATAAATAATGATTAGTTTGCTGGTAAGTACGATTAGGCGGATATTCATTGATGATTCGATTATAAATATCTTTCGTAATTAGTATTTTAAATTCTATTTCTAAGTTTTCTTCCATAGTATCCTCCATTGTTATATAATATATTATAGACGTTAAGGTTGGTGAAAACAATGTTACAATATGCAATACTTAAAAAACAAGATGAAATTTCAAATCAAATAGCTAATCAGATTAAAGCAGGACTGACATCATTTGCTATCAACAATCAGGAAAATCCGGATTTAGTAATAAGTATTGGCGGTGATGGAACGATGCTAACATCAGTTCATCAGTATTTAAATCAAGATGTTGGCTTCATTGGAGTACATACTGGTACTTTAGGTTTTTATACTGATTATTTAAAAGATGAAATTGATGAATTGATCGAAGCGATTAAAAGTAATCAATACAAAATAAATCATCGTAATTTACTAGAAGTTACTGTTTTTTATCAGGATCAAAAAGAAGTTTATTTAGCCCTTAATGAAATGCGTATTGATTATGGTTTTGTAACCCAGGTGATTGATGTTTATATTGATGATGAATTATTAGAAGTATTTAGAGGTAATGGTTTATGTGTTTCGACACCATCAGGTTCTACTGCTTATAATAAATCAATCGGTGGTGCTGTAATTTATCCGGGTACACCATTAATGCAGTTAAGTGAAGTTGCTCCAATCCAGCACAATGCTTATCGCAGTTTAGGAGCGAGTATGATTTTAGATGCTAGTCGGGTTATCAAACTTGAAAGTAAACATTTTAAACAGCTTAGCATGGGAATTGATAATCTTCATTTTGATTTTACGGATGTAAAAAAAATTGAAATTAAAATAGCTGATCAAACCGTTAAATTTATCGAATATCGTCCGATTTCTTTCATTCAGCGAATTAGAAGGGCGTTTATTTGGCAATGATATTAAAATCAAATCAAGATATTTTGTTGCGTGATTTTTTATTAAACCAGAATATTAGTAAAAAAGCACTTAAACGAATCAAAATGCAAGGAGATATATTAGTTAATGGGATTCATCAGACTGTTAGATATCAATTAAAAGTAGGTGATATCGTGGAACTAGTTTGGCCATTAGAACAAAATCAGTTAACTCCTTATGATTTACCTTTAAAAATCTATTATGAAGATGATTATTATTTAATTGTCGATAAACCGCCAGGATTACCAAGTATTCCAACTAAACGCTACGTAGATAAAACTCTTGCTAATGCATTAACAGCTTATTATTTAAACAATCAGCTTAAAGCAACGATTCATTTAGTTAATCGTTTAGACAAAGATACCCAGGGACTTTTGCTGATTGCTAAAAACAGCTATAGTCACTATTTACTTTCTAAAGATATTAAACAAGTAAAACGTGTTTATCACTGTTTGGTTGATGGTAAATTAAAGGGGTCAGGTACGATCAATCAGCCTATTATTAAAGATAGTAATAGTGTAAAACGTTTGATCTCTCCTGATGGTAAACAGGCAATAACTCATTATCGGACTTTATCTTATAATGAATTTCAAAGTAAACTAGAGTGTATTTTAGAAACAGGACGTACTCATCAAATAAGGGTTCATCTAGCTAGTCTTAATCATCCTTTAACGGGTGATGATTTATATGGTTCTAAACAGCCAGGACCCTACCATTTAGATAGTATTTCGTTATCGTTTATCCATCCTTATACAAACCAATTAATTGAAGTTACCAAGCTAGATTGATAATCTAGTTTTTTTTAAAAAATTTAAAATAAAAAAAGAAAAAACACTAAGTGCGGTTGTATATAGATAGTAGAGGAATAAATTATGTAGTATAATGTCTTTAGATTTAATGCTTTATTCTTCTAATTGAGATAGGAGGATAAAGATGAAAACAGAAATTAAAAATGATTCAATTTTAAAGCATCATCTAAAAAAAGCTGTTAATTTTGTAGATATCTTTAACGCTGCAGCCTTTGACGGTAACAGCATCATTGAT
>NZ_JAGHEW010000125.1 GCF_017889095.1 Thomasclavelia sp.
CTAAATTTGTAGTTGAACAATTTAACACTTTTTCTAATCATTTAGCCAATTTTGCTTTAAAAGCAGTAAATGAAAACTGGATTGATGTTTATCCTCATAGCGGTAAAGTTGGTGGTGCTTTTTGTTGCAACCTTCATAGTATTAAAGAAAGTCGTTTTCTATTAAATTATGGAAATACTTTTTCTGATGTCATTACAATGGCACATGAATTAGGTCATGGTTTTCATGGTGAATGTTTAAAAAATGAAACTATCTTAAATAGTGAATACCCAATGCCAATTGCCGAAACTGCTTCAACTTTTTGTGAAACGATCGTTACTAAAGCAGCATTAAAAAATGCTGATAATAAAACTAAGTTAGCTTTATTAGAAGATGAGTTATCTAGTGCAACTCAGGTAATCGTGGATATTTATTCTCGTTATCTATTTGAAAACAGCTTTTTTGAAAAAAGAAAAAATGGCGCTCTATCTGTAAAAGAAATCAAAGAATTAATGACTTCCTGTCAGCTTAAAGCTTATGGAAATGGTTTGGATTCTCAATACTTACATCCATATATGTGGACTTGGAAGCCTCATTACTATGATGCCAGCTATTCTTATTATAATTTTCCTTATGCTTTCGGTTTATTATTAGCGAAAGGATTATATGCAATCTATAAGCATAAAGGAGCTTCTTTTTCTAAAACTTATGAAGACTTATTATCACTTACTGGTAAAATGGATTTAGAAACGGTATGCAGTAATGTAGGAATAGATCTTAAAGATAAAAGCTTTTGGCAAGCTTCAATTGACACTTTTAAAGAAGATATTGAATTGTATAAAAAATTATTGTTGGAAGGCTAATTATTAGACTTCCTTTTTTAATACTGGTATAATTTTAAAAAAGGAGGAAATCATGGAAGCTAGAGAAGTATTAAAGAACTATCATAATTTTGCAGTAATTGGGGTAACTAATAATCCTGATAAATATGGTTATAAGATTTATAAATGTTTAAAAGAATTAGGTAAAAATGTTTTTGGTGTTTCTCCAATTTATAAAGATATCGAAGGTGAAGCTACATATCATAATTTGTCTGCAATCAATGAACCAGTTGATGTAGCGGTATTTGTCGTAAGTCCTAAATTTGGTGTTGATTATCTTAAAGAATGTCAAAAATTAAAGATCGATAAAATCTGGTTACAGCCAGGAACTTATGATGATAACTTGATGGAACTAATCAAAACTGCAAAATTTGATTATTATCAAAATTGTGTTCTTGTTGAAAGTCAAAACCTATAGGTTAGTATTATGCTAACCTTTTTTTATATTATTAGTTGCTTTAAATCAATTTTTTTTATACAATTAGAAAAAATTATAAAAAAGGAGAATCGAATGGAAAAAAAACAAAAGCGTAGCACCTTTTCAGGGCGTTTAGGCTATGTTATGGCTGTTGCCGGTTCTGCAGTTGGACTAGGGAATATTTGGCGTTTTCCATACTTAGCAGCCAAATACGGCGGTGGAACATTTTTAGTAACTTATTTTATTTTAGCTGTAACTTTTGGATTTGCCCTATTAATAAGTGAAACAGCTTTAGGAAGAAAAACTAAAAAAAGCCCTATTGTTGCTTATAAACAATTGGGAGCAAAAAAATTAAGAATTGGTGGGTGGCTTAATGCCATTGTCCCAATCTTAATCGTTCCTTATTATTGTGTAGTTGGTGGCTGGGTATGTAAATATTTATTTGAATTTTTATTTAATAGTAGTACCTCACTTACAAATAACGATTATTTTACTAATTTTGTCTCACTGCCTGTCCAACCAGTAATTTGGTTACTTGTTTTTGCTTTATTGGTAGTAATTGTCGTTATGCTGGGAGTTGAAAAAGGAGTTGAAAAATGCAGTAAGATCATGATGCCAGCTTTAGTTGCCATGGCCTTATTTATTGCTGTATATGGACTTTTTATTCCTGGTGCCGGTGAAGGAGTTAAGTATTATTTAATTCCTGATTTTTCTAGATTTTCACTAACTACAATTGTAGCTGCAATGGGACAAATGTTCTATTCACTTTCAATTGGAATGGGAATCTTATTTACTTATGGTTCTTATATGAAAAAAGATATCGATATGGAACAGTCAATTACTCAAGTTGAGATCATGGATACAGCAATTGCTTTTTTAGCCGGATTAATGATCATTCCAGCTGTCTTTGCATTTTCTAATGGCAACATTGAAACTTTACAAGCGGGACCATCATTGATGTTTATTACAATGCCTAAAGTATTTGCAAGTATGCCAATGGGAAGTTTTATTGGAATTGTCTTTTTTACGTTAGTATTATTTGCTGCATTGACATCTGCTATCTCATTAATGGAATGTTGTGTTTCAATTATTCAAGATAGCTTTACTATCTCAAGAAAAAAATGCTGTTTAATTATTTTAGGAATTATTGTAATTTTAGGTATTCCATGTTCCCTTGGATTTGGCATATTAGACTTTATTGCTCCACTTGGTTTATCTATTTTAGATTTCTTTGATTTTATGACAAATTCAATCATGATGCCAATTTCTTCAGCTTGTACTTGTTTATTGATCATCAAAGTAACAGGATTGAAAACGGTTGTCGATGAAGTTGAATATAGTTCTAAGTTTAAACGCAAAAAAGCTTATTTATTCTGTATGAAATATATTGTTGTACCTGGATTATTAATAATTTTTATAAGCTCTGTACTATCAGCTTTAAATATTATTTCAATTTAAAAAATGCAATCGCGATGATTGCATTTTTTACTGTAATCTTACATTTTATCCATTTCAATTATTTGCTTTCAAACAAGAATAGTATTTAAACGAAAAATTTAACTAATCTTCTAATTTTACCATATAATTTTAAACCTTCAGCAAAATTTTATCATTAGAAGCAAAGTTTTCTAGACGCCATTTTATACAGCTATGATTATATTGAACATTTAACAATCCATTATACCCTACCATATTCTCTAATACTTCTAGTTTAAAATAATCCAACAAAAATTCAGGAAAAGCACTCAATACCATAACGCCACCAAGTACTTTTATGTATTTATCAAATTGTTTTTCAAAAATATTTTTTGGTATAATTTTTTTTAAATACTCATCTCTAGTTAAACCTGATTTTAGATCAAATAAACAATAGATAGAACTTATATATTTTAATAACACATATCGCCAGTCATCATTACTATATTTAGTTAAATTATCTCTTATCGTAAAACCAGCTACAAAAGCCTTATAATCTTTACCCATATCAATTCTAGTAAAACATGAAATTTCATCATTACAAATTTCAAATCTATTAAAATGCTTTATTGACTCTACCATAGGATAACTAATATACATTTTTCCGTTTTCTGTTTCATTATCAAATGTTTCCAACATTTTTTTCATAACATCATTATGATTACAAGTTGCCGGTAAATTATCATTATGACCATCGTAATCAAAAAATAAATATATTTCTGAATAATCTTCTCTATTTAATTCTCTAAAATCAATATCATTAATATTATCAATTCTCTTTGTTTTTTGATTTTCACTAACTTCTTTTATTAATTCGATAATATCTGTATCCCCATCATCTTCATGAATTTTTTTCCAAAGAGCATAAATATTAGTACACGCTGGCAATATTATTGGTTTAATCTCTGCCTTATTAAAAAAATTTTTTTGTAAATTATTAATTATTAACGGTTCTGATTTAGTACCCTCGATAATAAAAGCAATTTTAGTTCTATGTTCATCATTCATCAAAGGCACCTGCTTTATACATTTTTTGAAGATTATGGGCTTTTCTAAGCTCCTTATCAGTTAAATCACACATTGCTTTAATTCCTTTATTTTGAAGAATAAATAAACAATCAGGTCTGAAAAGATCATTATTCATTAAATTTGTATTATGTGAGGTAAATAGAACTTGTGCATTAGTACGATTAATAATTTCTTCTACAATTTCTCTAGATAATTCAAAATGATAATAAGCATCAAATTCATCCATGAAAATAAAAGATGCATCTTCTCCATTAATAAGCCAATAGTAAAATAATGCTAAAGATTTAGTCCCAGTTGAGGCAACTGAATAAAAATCAGCTTCTCCATGTTTATATTTAACATAAATTTTATTTTGACCATTAATTTCCCTTGAAATAAGTCGACAATTAATTTCACGTTCATTTAAAAAATTTTCAAAATCGTTAAGTTTCCCTTTTTTTACTATTGCATCAGCTATTGATTCACTTCCATTTTTATAGCCAAAATAACGATTATAATCCAAAGAATAAAAAAGCAGCATTTTATCAACAAAATCAATAAATTGTTTAAAAACATCATTTGTAAAATCTTTTTCTAATACAGAATTATTATTAATATATTTAACAAAAGAAAGTTTATTATTATCTAAAACCTTATTTAAGTTTTCTGTTCCTGATAGTTTACAAATACCGTGATTTATAGAATAATCATATTCAATTACAGTTTTTCCATTAATTTTTAGAATTTCATTGTTTAATTGTTCTGGATCAATTTTTGAATATTTATATTCTACTTCAACTCCATCAAATTTGAATAGATAAACAAATGCTACATATTTTGAATCAGAATTTAAATTTTTGTAAGGAAATACGTCAATAGTTGTTTTCTCTTTATCAGTTAAATGATTTACAATATCAAATATTGCATACCCTAAATTTGATTTACCTGAAGCATTTTTTCCAAATATAATTCCACCACGTACTGCATTATTTTTGATTAAATCCTTCTTGAATTCATATCCCTTTGTATTAGATAGATCTAAGACTATTTTATTTTTAAAATTTTTAAAATTTTCAACCTCAAATTTAATTAACATTACATTTCCTCTTCTTTCATTAAAACTATCATATCTTTTTTTCTAAACTTTTTCAATATTTACCGTAAAAAAAATACAGTAAAACTAATCTACTATAGTATTGAACAAATATATACACACATACATAATTTAAGAAAATTAAAAAATAATTTTAAATAGGAATAGTAGATAAAAAAGGCTGTATAATTAAGTCATGGATTCAGTTAGTATTAAACAACCTAATTACATTAGAAATGTATAACACATCTCAACTGTTTTTATCATTAGATTTTTCAGTATTTTTAAATTAGAACTTTATTATAGGTGATCCTTTTTTTATTGACAACTTTTAAAAATGATTATAGAATGATGCTACAAAGAAGCGGCAGTAACTCTACGGGGGCTGCGGCGGAAAGCCTGTCATTCTATAATGGCAGTTTTTTCTTTATTAAGGAGCAAAACTAATGAAACCTTTTAAAACAATCGATAAATAATATGAACTTCTAATATCTAGAGGATTAAATTTCACCAACGAAGAAAAATCTAAACATTTTCTTTTAAATAACAACTATTATAATGTTATAAATTATTATCTAAAAATCAATATGCTTTGTTAGACAACACAAGATTGAAAACTATTGATATCAATGTCATCTAAAATAGTTCAGGATTCTCCGAAGAGTAGTATAATACGCCAAAAATAGCACAATCAAATAACAAAACCGAAAAACAAAAAACACCTATCTAAAACAACTGTTTCCGTTTTTCATTAAAATTATCATATCTTTTTGTTTCAACAATTATTCAACTTTAATA
>NZ_JAGHEW010000126.1 GCF_017889095.1 Thomasclavelia sp.
AAAAAACCGCATGAAACTGCGGTGTTTAACTAATATGGCATCCTCAGTAGGAATCGAACCTACAACTTAACCTCCGGAGGGTTACGTGATATCCATTTCACTATGAGGACATTACTTTGTAAGTATAACACTATTATTGATAAAAATAAATAATAAAATAAAAAAATTAATAATTCCCATAGGTTTTTATAAAGATTAATTGACTAGGAAAGTAAAATAGCCAGGATATTTTAAGAAAACTAGGATTGATTATTGTTAGAAATGACAGGGCAATAACTATGTCACAACATAAAAGTAATAATAGTGTTAAAAATAGTTTTATCTGTTTAAATTTTAAACTGTAAAATAAATTAAAAAGGCTGAAAGAAGCATAGATCAAGGCTAATGAAATTAAAAGATCATAAAAAATACCTAAACTAAATAACCAGGGGATTTTAGTTTGATAGGATAATAAGTGCATATATTTACTTTGTACTAAAATGAAAAAGAAAACCCCAAGATCATAATTAGTTGTGAATAAAAGAAAGAAATCCGCAATTACAATAAATAAACCAATCTTTAAAATAATTTTATTTTGACAATGAATTAAAAGATAGATGAAGTTATTGATTGTAATTAAATATTTAAATAGACTAGAATCAAGATTATTAAAGTCTAGGCAGATAAAAATAATTAATAAAAGATAATTTAAAAAAATCATTGTTTCACCAATGTTATTATTGACGGCAGTAATTTTAATAAACGAAAAGTTGTAAATAATCAGCGAAATTTGTTATGATGTAGATAATAGATTGGAGAAATGAGGATGAAGCAAAAACATATTTTTATTATTAAGCCAAGTGATGATAATGAAAAAATTGAAAAGATAATTGATAAAGTGATGCAAGGCTATGATTATGAACTAAAATATACTAAATATCCTAATCATGCAACTAAGATTGCTTTAAAGTATCGTAACTGTCATCATCGTATTTATGCTGTTGGTGGTGATGGATTGATTCATGAAGTTGTTCAAGGGCTAGTTCATAGTGAAAACGAACTAGTAGTTATTCCTAATGGAACCGGGAATGATTTTATCCGTTCAATTGCTTCGATTAATGATATTGAAAAATTGTTAAGTCAATCATTGAAGTTGAAAGCTGAGTCAATTGATTTGATTAAAGCCAATGAGATTTATTGCATTAATGTTTTTTGTTGTGCTTTTGATAGTGATGTGGCTAATAATGTGCATCAATATCACCAATTTAAAATATTACCAAAATCATTTCAATATATTAATGTTTTGTTCCATCGTTTATTTAAATATCATCTATCACCAGTAAAATTATATGATCGTGGTAAAAAAATATATGATCAAAAATTAATAATTGGTGCTTTTTGTAATGGTCAGTATTTTGGTGGTGGGTTTAAGGTAGGTAAATATGCTGATCTTCAAAATGGACTGATTGATATTAATTTGGTTGCTAAAATGGCAATTAGGCAAATACCTTATTATTTGATCTTGTTTTTGACTGAAAAACTAGAAAATGGTAAACAATATTATCATCGACAGGTAAAGAAAATTGAAGTGGAAACTAAACAAAAAGTAAATATCGATGGAGAAGTTTATCCATCAGGCAGATATCAGTTGGAAATTGTTAAAAGTGCGTTAAAAGTAGTTTTATTTGCAAAAAATGATTGACTTTAATGTAATTAAAAGTTAGAATACTAGCTATAAAAGGGAGTAGCTAACACAATAGTGTTTACGATTTCGTCAATACGATGATTTGAGATCATCCGGAACGTGATTAAATAGCGAGACTTTTATTGCAGTTTTAATTATGCAATAAAAGGGCTCGCTTTTATTGTGTTGTAAAGGAGAAATGAGATGAAAAACTATTATAACGAGAGTCAAACAGAAGTAAGAAAACAGATTAATGGTTCGTTGAAACCTTTAAGTGATGATCAAGTTAAAGCAAATCAAGAAAAATATGGCTTAAATGAGTTAGTTGAAGCCAATAAAAAAAGTCTATTAGCGATTTTTTTAGAACAGTATAAAGACTTTTTAGTAATTATCTTGATCATTGCTGCGATTATTTCAGGGGCATTAGGGGATTTAGAAAGTACGATTGTTATTTTGGTCGTTATTACAATTAATGCTATTTTAGGTACGGTCCAGACAGTTAAGGCTGAACAGTCATTAAACAGTTTAAAAGAATTATCTTCACCAAATGCTAAAGTGTTAAGAAATGGGAAAATTGTTGAAATCCCAAGTAAAGAAGTTACTGTTGGTGATGAAGTTTATCTAGAAGCTGGTGATTATATTCCAGCTGATGGGCGTATTTTAGAAAATGCCAGTATGAAAGTTGATGAAAGTGCCTTGACTGGAGAAAGTGTGGCCGTTGAAAAAACAACTAAGGCGATTGACGGTGAGGTTGCTTTAGGAGATCGTACTAACATGGTTTATTCAGGCAGCTTTGTTACTTATGGACGGGGAAATTTTTTAGTAACTAGTATTGGAATGGAAACAGAAGTTGGTAAGATTGCTCAATTATTGAAGTCAACTTCAGAAAAGAAAACACCATTACAAGTAAATCTTGATAATTTTGGAAAAAAATTATCAATCATTATTATTGTATTTTGTGCTGTATTATTTGGTATTAATATCTTACAAGGCGGTAATGTAGGTGATGCCTTTATGTTTGCAGTTGCTTTAGCAGTTGCAGCAATACCTGAGGCACTTAGCTCAATTGTAACGATCGTTTTATCATTTGGAACGCAAAAAATGGCTCGTGAGGGAGCTATTATTAGAAAATTACAGGCTGTTGAAGGATTAGGCAGTGTTTCAATTATTTGTTCTGATAAAACAGGTACCTTAACCCAAAATAAAATGACAGTTGAAGATTATTATATTGAAGGTAAACGGATTAGAGCTGATCAAATTGATCCAAGCATTCCGTTGCATAAAGATTTAATGCGTTTAAGTATTTTATGTAATGATGCTTCTAATGTTGATGGTCAGGAAATCGGTGATCCAACTGAAACAGCTTTGATCAATTTAAGTAAACAGCTAGGCGTACCGGCTAGCCGAGTTCGAAATGTTTATCCACGATTAAGCGAATTACCTTTTGATAGTGATCGTAAGATGATGTCAACTTTCCATTTATTAAAAGATGGATATACGATGATTACTAAAGGTGCTGTAGATGCATTGCTTGATCGAATCAAATATATCCGTAAAGATAATCAGATTGTTAAAATTAGCGATCAAGATAAAGAAGATATTTTAGCGATGAACATGGAATTTTCTAAAAATGGATTACGTGTTCTGGCAATCACTTATCGTAAATTCAAAGAAGAAAAAACTTTGGAATATGATGATGAAAATAATTTAGTTTTCTTAGGTTTAATTTCCATGATGGATCCTCCTAGAATGGAAAGTAAAGATGCTGTAACTAAAGCTAAACAAGCGGGAATTACACCAATTATGATTACTGGTGATCATAAAATTACGGCTGCAGCAATCGCTAAAAGAATTGGTATTTTAAGCGATATGTCAGAAGCGGTTGAAGGTAGTGCAATTGATAATTTAAGTGATGAAGAATTACAAGATTTTGTTGAAGATAAACGAGTTTATGCTCGAGTTTCTCCGGAACATAAAATTAGAATTGTTCAGGCTTGGCAAGAAAAAGGAAATATCGTAGCGATGACTGGTGATGGTGTCAATGATGCTCCAGCTTTAAAACAGGCAGATATTGGGGTAGCAATGGGAATCACTGGTAGTGAAGTATCTAAAGATGCTGCAGCTATGGTTTTAACTGATGATAACTTTGCAACAATTATCAAGGCAGTTGAAAATGGTCGTAATATTTATAGTCATATTAAAGATTCGATTCAGTTTTTATTATCAGGTAACTTTGGAGCAATTTTAACTGTATTATATGCTTCACTGTTAGCTTTACCAGTACCATTTCAACCAGTTCATTTACTATTTATTAACTTGTTAACTGATAGTTTACCAGCAATTGCTTTAGGTTTAGAGCCTCATACAAGTGCAGTGATGAAAGAAAAACCACGACCAATGAATGAATCAATCTTAACTAGAACTTTCCTTACTAGTATTGGTTTAGAAGGATTAGTTATTTCACTTATGACAATGGCTGGGTTTATGATCGGTTACCAGGAAAATGCTATCTTAGCTAGTACAATGGCTTTTGGAACATTATGTTTATCAAGATTAGTTCATGGTTATAACTGTAAACGTAAAGAACCGGTTTTATTTAAAAAAGGATTCTTTAATAATAAGTTTTTACAAGGAGCTTTCTTGATTGGATTTGTTTTAATTACTTTAGTTTTATTTGTTCCAATATTTGATACAATGTTTAAAGTACAAACACTTACAATTGAACAATTATTAATTGTTTATGGATTAGCACTAGCTAATTTACCAATTATTCAAATCATTAAATGGTTTAGAACACGATAAAAAGTATTCAATTTGAATACTTTTTCTTTTGTCTTGATCATATTTATACTATAATAAGGACAAATGAGGTGGAAAGTTATGGAAGTTGCATTAAAAACAGATTCAAGAAAAGTTAAACCTGGCGATACTTTTATTGCCATTAAAAATGTTGTTCGTGATGGTCATGATTATATTGATCAGGCAATTAAAAATGGAGCAGTAAAAGTAATTGTTGAACATGGTCAATATAGCGTGGAAACAGAAGTAGTCGAAAATACCCGCGAATATTTAAAAGAATATTTATATACTAATTATTATCCTTTAATAAAAGATATTAAATTGATTGGTTTAACGGGAACTAATGGCAAAACAACTACTTGTTTAATGATTTACCAAATTTTAAAAATGTTGCAACAAAAAGTTGCTTATATGGGGACAGTTGGTTTTTATTATGATGAAATCAAAAAACCAATGGTCAATACTACTCCTGATGTAGATCTTTTATATAATATGTTATTAGAAGCTAAAGATCATGGAGTTGAATAT
>NZ_JAGHEW010000127.1 GCF_017889095.1 Thomasclavelia sp.
ATGTTTATTTAAAGTTTTGTTGATACCAGGTTAAAAATAGATAGACTGTCCAGATCTTGCGGGCATTATTTTCAATTCCCTGGTAATGATTATCTAATAAAAGATTTAAATTATCTTGATTAAAATATTTTTTAGCACTTTCGCTATTAAAAGCCTTTTTAACTAATTGATAGTACTCTTTTTCCTTTAACCACTTATTGATAGGAACAGGAAAACCAAGTTTTTTTCGATTAGCATTTTTTAATGGCAATGATTCACAAGCAACTTTACGGAAAATATATTTAGTTGCTTTTTTATTAACTCTAAATTTGGTTGGTAAGATAGAACTAACCGCCCATACTTCTTTATCAAGATAGGGAACCCTAACTTCCAGTGAATTAGCCATCGAAATATGATCGGCTTTTCGTAAAATATCACCACGTAGCCAAAAGTTTAAATCGATATATTGCATTTTGGTAATTACATCCTGATTGGCAACATCTCGATAGTATGGCTTAGTTAATGCCTGAACTTGATTAATAGGTAAATTTGGTTTAAGCAATTTTTTTATTTCGTGATTTTGGAAAATAAAGGCATTGCCAATAAAACGTTCTTCAATACTTTGACCAGCACGAATTAGATATTGTTTTCCTTTAAAGTTGCAGTTAGTTTTTAATAAAATATTTTTTAGAACTCTACGCAAACTAAATGGAATAAATCTAAGTGGTGCTAAACTAAGTGGTGATTGATAAATGTTATAACCGCCAAATAATTCATCACTGCCTTCACCAGATAAAACAACTTTTACATGTTTACTGGCAAGTTTGGTTAAATGATATAAAGGAATTATTGAAGGATCAGCAACTGGTTCATCAAGGATCGTTAGAATCGTAGGAACAGTTTGCCAAAATTCTTCTTTGGTAATTACTTTTTGGTAATTGGCAATATCTAAATGCTGACACAGATCTTTAGCTAATGGCAATTCACTATAATCAGGATCATCAAAACCAACACTAAAAGTCTTTTTTATCTTACTGTTAGCCGCTAAATATGATGAATCAATCCCACCTGATAAAAAAGATCCCATTTCTACATCAGCAATTTGATGATGATTGATTGAATCTTCTAAGACTGATTTAACGCTTTTAAGGGCACGATATTCACTTAAATCATCTTTAATATGATAATTAAATTTGAAATATTGTGTTAGTTTAATTGAATCTTTAAATTCAAGATAATGTCCTGGTAATAATTGAAAAATGCCTTGATAGAAAGTTTCTGTAAGTGGATTATATTGAAATGCTAGATAACTAGCCAAAGCCTGCTCATTAAATTTTTTTTCAATTCCAGGATATTTAAGTAAAGCTTTTATTTCTGATGCGAATACTAATTCGTTATTAACGATTGCATAAAATAAGGGCTTGATTCCAAAGATATCGCGAGCAATAAATAATGTACTAGTATTAAGATCATAGATGGCAAAGGCAAACATTCCTCGTAAGTAATTAACGATTTTGTTGCCATATTCTTCATAACCATGAAGAATTACTTCACTATCACTATTGGTTGTAAAAACATGACCTAAAGAAATAAGTTTAGCTTTTAGAACTTGATAGTTATAGATTTCACCATTAAAAACTAATATTTTTGTTTTATTTTCATTAAAAATAGGCTGCTTACCATTATCTAGATCAATGATACTTAAACGACGCATTCCTAATGTAATCTGATGATCTTGATAATAGCCCTGGTCATCTGGACCACGGTGCTTAATTTGCTGTAACATTTTTTCGATTACAGCCTGATTGTTTAAAGTAGTGTTTGTATATCCAACAATTCCACACATAAAAATACCTCCGCGGAGGTATTATATACTTAAAATAAATGATTTCGAGAATAGTTAAGATTTATTAAATATTGCTAAGAGATACTAGTAAATGCTAATTTGTTGCTAAGAAAAATTAAGGAATTTAAAGATTAAATTAAAACCGGTTAAATTTTATTGATAAGGATGCTGGTAGTTTATAGCTTCATCGAATTCAGCCCAGGTTAGATATACTAACTGAAGCAAATAACGTTGATCGGTTTTAGGATCGTGGACAATGAAATGATCACGTCCGGCTTCTTCAATAATTCCTTTATAAACTTTATCACGCCATTCGTTACTGCTTGCATAGGTAAAATAAAAACTGCCTAGTTTACCGACATTTAACCTTAAAATATTTTCAACATAGGCTTGATCGATAACTGGTGCTGGTGTAATTGGTGTTGTTGGATCTGGTGTAGTCATTCCTGGAGTAGTACTAGGAGTAGTACTGGAAGTTGTATTATTAGAGTCGTCATTTTCTTGACGGACCAAATATGGATTTAAATCATTAAAATAATTCATAATCAATCTCCTTGTTTATATTCTTATAAATCACAGTTTAAGCTTAATCCTGGATTGTAAAAACAATGCTGTTTATAGCGCCCTGAAAGATTGCCATAAAATCTTTCTGGACAAGCAACATCACGACCAGGATTTTTGAACCAAAGGGCATTTGTGGCCGGTTCATTACGATAGCCGTTAATACAGCGCAAGGCTAGAGAGCGAACGAGGCCATTAACTGGTTCGTTAAATAATGGTGTACCAACACCTGAAAAAGCGTTCTTTTGATAAATTACTTCAGTAATAGTTCGAGTATTTCTAAAAACATCACAATTAGCTACTACACGATTAATAACTACGTTTCCAACAAGTAACATTCCTTGTTCGCCCTCACCTAAGGCTTCGGACTGGATCAAACGTGCTAGTAAATCGACCTCTTCATTTGTATATTTTACTCGTGCCAATTTATCACCCCATAATAATATATGTCTGAGTTAATAAAAAATGCTAATAATTTGAATTACAGCAATCAGTATCTGTTAACAAAATTTTTACATTAAAATGTTTATTTAAAGGTTTAATGAAAAAATAAAATGGAGTATAATAAATGACAAGATATAATATTTATATTTCGTATAATAAATCTCGAATTTATTTTTAATTTATGCTAGAATAGTATTATAGGTAAAGCGCTTACATTAGACAAGGAGGTATTTTAAAAAATGGGAAGAGAGATTGTCGCAATGATTTTAGCTGGAGGACGTGGGACACGTCTAGAAGCACTAACAGCTAAAGTAGCTAAACCAGCAGTGCATTTTGGAGGTAAATATCGGATTATTGACTTTCCTTTAAGCAACTGTGCAAACTCTGGGATTGATGTTGTAGGTGTGTTAACACAATATGAATCTGTATTATTAGGTACTTATGTTGGTGCCGGAACAAAATGGGGGCTTGATGGTAAACAATCATTAGCTGCAATTTTACCAGCTCGTGAACGTGGTGAAGTAGGAGCAACATGGTATGCTGGTACAGCTGATGCAATTTACCAAAATATTAGCTTCTTGGATCAATATGATCCTGAATATGTTTTGATCTTATCAGGAGATCACATTTATAAAATGGATTATGATAAGATGCTAGATGCTCACAAAGAACGTAAAGCTGATGCAACTATTGCGGTATTGAATGTTTCTTTAAAAGAAGCAAGTCGTTTTGGAATTATGAATACTAATGAAGATGGTACTATTTATGAGTTTGAAGAAAAACCAGCCAAACCTAAATCTACATTAGCTTCAATGGGTATTTATATCTTTACTTATAAAGAATTAAGAAAGTATTTAATTAATGATGCTAAAAACGAAGAAAGTAAACATGACTTTGGTATGAATATCATTCCAGATATGTTAAAGGATAATAAGAAATTATGGGCTTATGAATTTAGCGGATATTGGAAAGATGTTGGAACTGTTGAAAGTTTATGGCAAGCAAATATGGACTTATTGAATGATAAAGAATTAGATCTTTATAATATTAAAAAAGATTGGAAGATCTATACAGAAGATACTTTGGAAAAACCACAAATTATTGGTGACAAAGCTACAATCAAAAATTCAATGGTTACTCAAGGCTGCCTAGTTAATGGAAATGTTGAAGGATCAGTATTATTTAATAATGTTAATATTGGTGAAGGAGCAAAAGTTATCGATTCAGTTTTAATGCCAGGTGTATTAGTTGAAGAAGGTGCTGAAGTTTATAAAGCAATTGTAGACGAAGGTGTAGTAATTCGTGCAAACACAAAAATTAATGAAGAAGCCAAAGAAGTCGCTTTGATTAGTGATAATAGTAAGTAGGGGAGGAAATAGAGATGGTTAAAGCAATTGGTATCGTAAATTTACACTCTAATGTAGACTTTGTCGGTCTAACAGAAAGAAGACCAGTAGCGTCTGTTAGTTTCTTAGGACGTTATGCGTTGATCGATTTTGTATTATCAAATATGTCAAACTCAACAATTGATGCAGTTGGGGTATTGATTCAAAGAAAACCAAGATCATTATTTAAACATTTAGGTAATGGTAATTCATGGAACTTTAACTCTAAAGCTGGTGGCGTATCTTTGTTATATAATGAAAAATACGCTAATAACCCTAATTACAATCATGATATCAACAACTTAATTGAAAATATTGCTTTCTTAGAAACTAATAAAGCTGATTATGTTGTCGTTGCACCTGCTCATATCATTACTACAATGAATTATAATGATGTTATTGAAGCTCATGAAAAAGCTGGTGCTGAAATTACTATGGTTTATAAAAAAGTTCATGATGCTAATGAAGCATACATTGGATGTGACTGTTTAACAGTTAAAAATAAATTAGTTACTGCTATTGAAAGAAATAGAGGTAGCCGTAAAGATCGTAGTATTTCAATGGAAACTTATGTTTTCAACACAAAAACTTTATTAAAAGTTATGAAACAAGCTCAAAAAATTAGTTCATTCTTTAGTTTAAGAGATGTACTTGCTTATCTATGTGATGAAAAACAAATTAATGCTTATGAATATAAAGGTTATGCACGTTGCATGGATTCATTAGAACACTATTATCAATATTCATTAGAGTTCTTAGATCTAGATGTATCATCTGCGGTATTTAAAAGCAATTGGCCAATTTATACAAATACTAATGATACACCACCAACAAAATATTTGGCTGAATCAGAAGTTACTAGTTCATTTGTAGCTAATGGGGCAATGATCAATGGTACTGTTGAAAATAGTATCATTGGACGTAATGTTTCAGTTGGTGCTGGTGCGGTTGTTAAAAATTGTATCTTATTCTCTGGTGCAATTGTAAGTCCAGGTGCTCATTTGGAAAATGTGATCATGGATAAAACTTCTAAAGTGCAACGTCAATTAGAATTAAAAGGTGATGCTAATACACCATTGTATATTAAAGAAGGAGATGTAGTTTAATGCGGGTGTTATTTGCTACATCAGAAGCAACACCATTTATTAAATCTGGTGGATTGGCTGATGTATTAGGTTCTTTACCAAAAGAAATGGTAAAGAAAGGTGTTGAAAGTATCGTTGTTTTGCCAAAATATCAGGATATGAAAATGGCTGATGAAATTCAGTATGTAACTAACTTTGATATTTGGGTAGGATGGCGTAAAGTATATTGCGGTGTGTTCACTTATGAATTAGATGGTGTACGTTTCTATTTCATTGATAATGAACAATATTTTAAACGACCAGGATTATATGGTTATGATGATGATAATGAAAGATTTGCGTATTTTGATTTTGCAGTATTAGAATTGATTTCGCATTTAGATTTGAAACCGGATATCTTGCATTTACATGACTGGCAAACAGCTATGATTGCGATGTTATATAAAGAAAGATATTGTTATTATGAACATTATGAAAATATTAAGATTGTTTTCACTATTCATAATATTGCGTTCCAAGGTAAAGCCGATCCAAGATTATTAAGTGAATTATTTGGATTAGATAATTACTTATATTACAATGGTAACTGTCGTAATGATGGATGCTTTAATATGATGAAAGCGGCAATTTTCTATAGTGATATCGTAACTACGGTTTCACCAACTTATGCAAAAGAAATTTTAACACCTGAATATGGTGAAGGATTACAAAATATCTTAGAAATGCGTAAATATGATTTATATGGTATTTTAAATGGAGTAGACTATGATGTAATTAATCCAGCTACTGATCCTGAAATTGTAAAGAATTATGATATTAATACTGTATTTGAAGATAAAGTGGCTAATAAGCTAGCTTTACAAAAAGAAGTAGGATTACCTGAAAATAAAGATGTTCCATTAATCGGGGTAGTTACTCGTTTAACTAAACAAAAAGGTTTAGACTTGATCTTAAATCAGTTTAGTGAAATGTGCAGCCGTGATGTTCAAATTATTATTTTAGGTGCTGGGGATCGTGTTTATGAAGATGCTTTAAAAGGTATCGCATATCATCACCCTGATAAAGTATCATTACAATTGAAATATGACTTTGGATTATCTTGTCGCATTTATGCTGGATGTGATATGTTCTTAATGCCATCATTGTTTGAACCTTGTGGTTTATCACAAATGATGTCACTTAGATACGGAACAATTCCAATCGTTAGAGAAACTGGTGGATTAAAAGATAGTGTTATCCCTTATGATGAATATGCACATACGGGAACTGGATTCAGTTTTGCTAATTTCAATGCTCATGAAATGATGAATACAATTGACTATGCTTTAAAAGTGTATGGTGAAGATCCAGAAGCTTGGAAAGGTATCATGGAAAGAGCAATGAGTGCTAAATTAGATTGGGATGCAAGTGCTGATGAATATTTAAAAGTATTTAATTCGTTGATTGGATAGCATGTAAGTGTTGTTATCTGTTAGGAACAGCTATTTTAGCTGTTCCTTTTCTTAATGAGTTGCCAATGGCAGGTTTTTTTGGATATAATATTATAAGCAAAGTAGGAGGTAGAATTATGGCTAAAATATTTGTTTATGGTACTCTTAGAAAAGGAATGTATAATTATGATACATATTTAAAAAAAGAAGATACGTTTAGAAAATATGGATATATTAAAGGAAGTTTATATACAATTAAGGGAAAAGTTTATCCTGCCTTTTTATTAACGGGAAATGATTTTGTTAAGGGAGAAATCCATGAAATGAGTGAAGAAACTTTAATGGCGGTTAATAAAATGGAAGGATATATTAGTGACAATAATATTGATAATGAATATGATATCATTGAATGCGATGTTTATGATGAAAATAAAGAAATTATTGATCACTTACCAGTATATGTTTATAACACTAGAAATCCAAATAATCAAAAGCTAGGAGAGCTAATTACTTGCTTAGATTATGTTGAACATATTAAAACAATTGGCTAATAGGAGGCTATAATGGTAAAAGCGATATTTTTTGATATTGATGGGACATTGATTTCTAAGACTCAAAAGCAAATAAGTGATAATGTAGTTGCGGCGTTTAAACAATTACGAAAAAAAGAAATTAAATTATTTATTGCCAGTGGGCGACATGCTTTAGAAATTGAGGAATTAGGGATTAATCAAAAATTTATTTTTGATGGATATTTGACTTTAAATGGCGGTTATTGTTTTAACCAGGAGGGCATAATATATAAAAATCCAATTGATCATGATGATGTATGTAAGGTTGTTGAATATGTTACTAAACATAATTTAGCGTGCAGCTTTGTTGAAAGTGATGACTTATATATAAATTTAATCAATGATTATGTAATTGAAGCCCAGGCAGCAATAAATACTTCATTACCACCAGTTAAAGATATTACCAGAGCTAAACACCATGATGTTTATCAAATTGATCCATTTATTAATGAACAAGAAATTATCGCATTAGTAGGATTATTAAAAAAATGTAAACATACTAGATGGCATGATGGGGCTTATGATATTATTCCTGAATTTGGTGGTAAACAAGAAGGAATCAAAGCAATGATTGATCATTATGGAATTAAGCAGGAAGAAACAATGGCTTTTGGTGATGGTCATAATGATATTGATATGCTTGAATATGTTGGAATTGGTGTCTGTATGGCTAACGGTCATCAAGATACTTTAAAGTGTGCTGATTATGTAACTGATAGTGTTGAAGATGATGGGATTGTTACTGCTTTGAAGCATTTTGATTTGATTTAAAGGCAAAAATTTGGTTGTAATCACTAGTTTAGTTGTGTAAAATGGGGTAGTAAGGAGGGAGGATGATGAAAAAATCAATCCTATTTGCCATAATGCTGTTTTTTATTAGTGCTTGTGGTACTTTGCAGCAGGATGTAAATCTGACTAAAACAGGCGAACTTTATACTACTGATGATGGAGTGAGTTTTTATTATCCTAAAGATTACGAAGTTACTGTATCTGGCAATATTAATAGTGTTGACAATGTGAAAATGGTGGAATTTACTAAAGATGATAATACTTTGTACTTTACAGTTATCAATGATCAAAGTGATAATATGGTAAGTGATAAAGATGAGCTATATACTGGCTTATTGGAACAAGGACAGGCAAGTAATATTGAAGTAATGAAACCAGTTGTTGATAGTGGCTTAGATGTATATGAATATATCTATGAAGATGATAAAACTGGAATAAAAAGTAAAGAAATAGTTTATTTTTTAGAGGATGTTATTTATATTTATGGATATCGTTCAATTAAAGATGTTTTTAATGAAAACGAAGAAGATATGACTGTATATTTAGAAAGCTTTTCGATGAACGCTGGTAAATAAGTTGTATTTTACAATAGATTTTGTTAAGATATAAAATGTATTTAAATAAGATAGGCAGTTTTAGAAATTTAATTTAGCTGTTTGATGGTAGAAAATTAAATGAAGTGCTAATCAAGTTTGAAAGCATTTAACGATAAAGCATCTGCTATCGAGAGATGATAGTATTATGCTTTTTTATTTATGGAGGTTGTGATGAAGTTATTTAATACGCTAACAAATAAAAAAGAAGATTTTAAACCACTTCGTGAAGGGGAAGTGAGTATTTATGTATGCGGGCCAACAGTATATAACTATGTGCATATTGGTAATACCCGGCCAATGATTGTTTTTGATGTGTTACGGCGGACGTTTGAGTATTTAGGTTATAAAGTTACTTTTGTATCTAATTTTACTGATGTCGATGATAAAATTATTAAAGCAGCTAAAGAAGAAGGAATTACCGAAAAAGAATTAACTGATAAGTATATCAAAGCCTATGAAGATGTTCGTCGTGATTTGAATTTATTATTCCCAACGTATGCGCCACGAGTTACTAATACAATGGATGCGATAATTAAATTCATTGATGGATTAGTTAAAGATGGTTATGCTTATGTTAAAGATGGTGATGTTTATTTTAGAGTTTCTAAAATAAAAGAATATGGTCAGTTATCTGGAATTAAAATTGAAGATTTGGTTGCTGGTGCTAGTGAACGAATTGATGAAAATGATAAAAAAGAAGAATCAACTGATTTTGCATTATGGAAAAAAACTGATGAAGGAATTCAATTTGATAGCCCATGGTCAAAAGGGCGTCCTGGCTGGCATACTGAATGTGTTGTAATGATCAATGATATTTTTGAAGGTGGTAAAATTGATATTCATGGTGGTGGGCAGGACTTAAAATTCCCACACCATGAAAATGAAATTGCCCAATCAATGGCTTGCCATCATCATCCAATTGCTCATACTTGGATGCATAATCAAATGATCAATATTGATAATCAAAAAATGTCAAAATCATTAGGAAATGTTATTTGGGCAAAGGACATGATTGCAAAATTAGGATGCAATGTATATAAATGGTTAATGTTATCTAGCCATTATCGTAATCCTTTAAACTTAACTGATGAAGTGGTCGCTAATGTAAAAAAAGAAGTGGCTAAGATTGATAACGTAGTTAAAACAGTATCATTATATCTACAAGTAAACCATGTAAATAATCAAAATTATGATCAGGAAGTTGTTGACGATATGGTTAAAGCATTAGAAGATGATTTAAATACTTCACTAGCTTTAACTAAGATCTTGAATCAAGTTAAAAAATTAAATCAATTATTTAGACAAAGAGATAAAGATGATCAAATGATCAGTGTGGCTTACCAGACGTTATTAAAAATGGTCAGTGTAATTGGTTTTGTTTATGAACCAAAACAATTAAGTGATGATGAATTAGATTTATATCAAACTTGGCAAGTAGCTAAAGCAAATAAAGATTTTGAAAAAGCTGATGAAATACGTAAAGAATTAATTAATAAGGGGATTATTTAATGCGAACTGATTTAATTAATCCAACTGTGCTAGCTTTTCTAGGAGATAGTGTTTGGGAAGTAGTCGTACGCAGTAAATTAATAAAAGAAAGTGATTTGGTTAAAGTCGGTGATCTTCAAATCGAAACGGTAAAATATGTATCAGCATCTTCACACGCTAGTTTTATGCATACAATTTTAAAAGAAGATTTTTTTAGCGACGAAGAAGTAGATATTTATAAGCGCGGTCGTAATACTAAAGGTCGGAAGAATGAAAGTCTTGATCACATTCATTCAACTGGTTTTGAAGCAATTATCGGATCACTGTATTTACAAGAAAATTATGAGCGGATAAAAGAGATATTTGAGCGATACAAAAGTTATATAAACAGTAAACAAAAATGAGATAAATTTGAGATAAAAAAAGGTGAAAAATATGAAACAATATATATATGGTAAAAACACAATATTAGAGGCTTTAAAGGGAGATAAACGAGTATATGCTGTATATGTCCAAAACAATTTTAAAGACAATAAAATTATTGAACTATGCCAAAAAAGAAATGTTCCTTGTCACCAGGTCAATAAAAATGAATTTATCAAAAAAATCGGTAATGTAACCCACCAGGGTGTTATGGCATCAATCGAAGGTTATCGCTACTATTCAATTGATGAAATAATTAATGCTATTCCTAAAGGTAAACAGCCATTGTTATTAATGCTTGATGGTTTAGAAGATCCTCATAATTTAGGAGCAATTTTAAGAACTTGTGATGCTGTTGGTGTTGATGGGGTGATCATCGGCAAAAATCGCAGTGTTGGATTGAATGGAACGGTGGCCAAAGTTTCCACTGGTGCTATTGATCATGTTAAAGTGGCTCAAGTGACTAACTTATCACGAACATTAGAAGAGTTAAAGAAGCGTTCTTTTTGGGTAGTTGGCTGTGATTTAGATCAGTCGCAAGACTATCGTCAGGTCGATTATAATATGCCGGTAGTAATTGTGATTGGTTCTGAAGGTTTTGGAATATCACGGCTAGTAAAGAAAAATTGTGATTTTAATGTAGTTTTACCGATGGTAGGACATGTAACTTCATTAAACGCATCGGTAGCTACTGCAGTAATTTTATATCAAGTATATAATTCTCGAAACCCTTTATAAGCAGAAGGGAGGTAACCATGAAAGATGGTTACGACATTGAAGAACTATATTATTTATATTTACAAGAATGTCCAATTGCAACGAAATATTTAGTTGAATATGTTTATGATCAAATTGGAATTATTTTGTCAAAACAATATCTAAGTATGATTGAGTTTAATGAACAGGATGAATGTATTCAAATTGTTATTACAAGAATTTTTAAATCTTTGAATAACTATCGCCCTGATAAAGGAATGTCAGTACGTAGTTTTATTTCGTTGATAATTGATAATTCATTGAAATCAGTAATCATTAAAAGAAAAGGAAAATTTCTTCGGGAAAGAAAGATCCAATATTCATTAGATGATTTTTATGATTTTGATAAAAAGGATACTTATATTACTAATTTGACGGATTTTAAAACACCAGCTAAAGCAGTTAGCAACGCAAATCAATTAGAGCATGTTGAAAAACATTTAATGAGCTGTACTTCTGAGTTAGAAAAAACAATTTTTAGTTATCGTAAAGCAGGATATAGATGTAAAGATATTGCGAAAATTTTGAAGGTTGATGTTCGCAGTGTTTATAATGCTAATTATCGGATTCAAAAAAAGATGGCTAGATTCAAATCTATTTGACTAACTCTAGCTTTTATGATAAATTATTATAGCATAGAAATGAGCTGATAAAATGAAACAAAAAGTAATCTTGGTATGTAGTGAATGCTTATCGCGAAACTATACAATTACCAAAAATAAACGTACTAATGTAGAAAGATTAGAATTAAGAAAATATTGTAAAAAATGTGGTAAACATACTTTACACAAAGAAACAAAATAGGAGGATTAGCAGTGAAATTTCGTGACTGGTTTACACTAACGGGAATTAGAAGTGAAATAAAGAAAATTAGCTGGCTGTCTAAAAAAGAATTAGCCCAAAATTCAGCAATCGTATTGATTTTTTGCTTTATCATGGGTCTATACTTTTTTGCCGGTGATGCGATTATTGCATTTATATTGAAAGCATTGGGGATGAATTAAAATGACAGGAATGAATGATGAAGGAAGACGCTGGTATGTGGTCAACACATATTCAGGTCATGAAAATAAAGTAAAAGAGAACTTAGAAAAACGAGTTGAATCAATGGGATTACAAGATGTGTTATTCCAAATTGTTATCCCTGAACATGTTGAAACAGAAATTAAAGATGGTAAAAAAATCAATAAAACTAAAAATATGTTCCCTGGTTATGTGCTAGTGGAAATGATCATGACCGATGAAGCCTGGTATGTAGTAAGAAATACATCTGGAGTAACTGGATTTATTGGATCATCAGGTGGTGGAGCTAAACCGTTCCCGCTTCCTAAAGAAGAATTAGAACCAATTTTAAAGCGAATGGGAATTACTACTGAAGTAAATGTTAATTTTGAACCAGGTGATATGGTAAATGTTGTTTCTGGTCCTTTCGCTGGTAAAAGTGGTAAAGTTGATTCGATTGATAATGAAAAAGAGTCAGCTAAAGTATTGATTGATTTTTTAGGAAATTTAACACCAATTGAAATTGATTTAGTTCAATTAGAAAAAGCGGATTTATAATTTAGACAGAGGTTAGCCTCTGTTTTTTTGTTTGTTTAAAGATGACTTTTTTTGGTGATGTATAATTATCTGGTAACTGGTAATGATTAGATATAGGTACTATAAAAATTATTTTCAAATTTTGAAAAAAATAAATTTTAAGAAAATTTAAAGAAAATAAAGAATTTCGGAAATTGAAAAAAGTGTTATTTCATGGGGGTTTTAGTCAATAATATAAAAAAATAGTTTGTTTTATATATTAAACAAGTTCTTTAATAATTGAAATTTCGATGATTATATCAATAAAATTTGCATTTTAAATTAAAATGTGTTATTATGCCTAGGACGTTTAAGATAGGAAGTGAATTAATGAAAATAAATCGTAAAGAACAGCTTATTGATTTTGTTAATGAAAATATTATCAAACGGAAAGCAATGTTTTTCCCAATTTTAGGAGTTTCTGTATTTATGTTAGTAGGTTATGCGGCTACTGATAAAGAAGCACCAGTTATTGTTTCTAATCAGGTTGAAGTTCCTTATGGGGAAAAATTTGATTTAGATGTAATTGATATTACTGATAACCAAGATTCGCGTGAAGAATTAATTGTTGAAGGTAATGTAAATAGTGTTGACGTAGATCAATTAGGTACTTATGATCTAACAGTTAGTGCTACTGATAGTTTTGCTAATGTTACTACAAAAACGGTAAAAGTAGCTGTAGTTGACCAGGAAGCTCCAGAATTTAAAATTGCTGGTGCTAAAAAAGGTTATGTAGTTCAAGTACCAATTAACGGAAGTAATGATATAACAAGTTATGTTAGTGCTAACGATAATGTTGATGGAGATGTTTCACCATTTATCGAAACGGATAAAGAATTAGATACAACAGTTCCTGGTATTTATGATATTACTTTAAAAGTAGCTGATTCATCAGGAAATGTTAATGAAAAAACATTTGAATTTGCAGTATCTGATTTAACAGCTCCAGTTGTAACATTAAGTCAAGGTAATGATGTTGTAATTGATTATGGTAGTGAATTTAAGTTAGAAAACTATTTAACAGCTAGTGACGATATGGGTGGAGTTACTAATGAAGTTGAAGGTAGTGTCGATACTAAAAAAGAAAATGAAGTGCAAACAATCAAAGTAACAACATCTGATGAAGCCCAAAATAAAGTGGTTACAACATTAAACTTTACAGTAAAAGATATTAGTGGACCACAAATTAATTTATCTACTACTGCAATTGAAGTAGAAAAAGGATCTGCTTTAGATCCTCGCCAATATTTAGTGTCTGCCATTGACAATAAAGATGGTGATTTAACGGCTAATGTTGCTATTAGTGGAATTGATACTAATTCAACTGGAAATAAAACAGTAACTTATACTGTTAGTGATAGTACTGGAAATCAATCTAGTGCAACTCTTAGTGTAAAAGTATTTACACCAGGTGATAAGATTTTAGAAACTGCTTATACCAAATTAGGTGTTCCTTATGTATATGGGGCATCAGGACCAAATGCATTTGACTGCTCTGGATTTACTTCTTGGGTATATCGCCAACATGGTATTTCAATTGCCAGAACAGCTCAGGGACAATCACAAGGGGGTACAGCCGTTGACCGTGCTAATTTACAACCTGGAGATTTAGTTTTCTTTGGTTCTAGTACAAGTAATATTACTCACGTAGGAATTTATGTTGGAAATGGACAAATGGTTCATGCCCCACATACTGGTGACGTTGTTAAAGTAGCTAGTTTGAATCGTAACTACGTTTGTGCAAGAAGATATTTATAAGAAAGGGCAAATGTCCTTTCTTTTTTTTTATTTTAAACATAAATATATGGGGGAGGGATATAAATGAACATTTTTGATATTATTAGAGTTTTGTGCCAGCAAAGTCCTAAATCTTATGCATTGATAAATGGGCCAACTGTAACAGGAACTATGTTAGCTTATCCATTTGAAGAAGGGACAATTTTAGTAGTAGAAGCCCAAGGACTTCCAGCTACCGGATGTCGTTTAGGGGTTCATGGAATGCACATTCATGAAGGTGCTAGCTGCAGTGGCAGTGCCAATCAACCATTTGCCGGGGCTGGTGGTCACTTTAGCACCAATAGCTGTAAGCATCCATATCATACTGGTGATTTACCACCGTTATTTTCCAATACAGAAGGAGTGGCCTGGATGGCAGTATTTATTGACAAATTTACACCTGAGGGAATTGTTGGACATACAATTGTAATCCATGCAAGTCCCGATGATTTTACTACTCAGCCATCAGGTAATTCCGGTGAAATCATTGCTTGTGGAGCAATTAAAGAGTTGTATCGCTAATATTTTATAGCAATTAACCTTGATTATGTTACAATAGAAACGCGGAGGTATAACATGAGTAAATTATTGTTTTTTGATATTGATGGAACATTGATTGAATGTAATCAAGGTATTTATGCAATTAGTGATGATGTAAAAGAAGCATTAGATAAGCTTAAAGAAAATGGGCATGATGTTTTTTTAGCGACGGGCCGCTGTAAATGTTTTATTACTGATGGGGTAATGGATTATCCATTTAGTGGTTATGTTACTTGTAATGGCGGTTATGTTGAATATTTACAAAAACCGGTTTATAAAGCGATTGTTTCTAGTGAAGCAATCAAAGCGACAATGGAACTTTCGAATAAATATAATTTTAATTATTATTTTGAAAATAGCGATTATATTTATGTTCGTGATAAAAATGATCCCCGTCATATCCAATTTGCCAATAATTGGAAAATGAAACCAGAAACGATTATCGATGACTTTGATCCAGAACAAATCGAAACTTATATTGGCATGATCGTTGTTAATGATAAAAAAGATATTCCGATCATGGTCGAAACATTAAGTAAGTATTTTGATGTTCAGCGTCATCAAAGTGATTATTCATTTGATTTGACCTTAAAAGGAGTATCTAAAGCGGTAGGAATTGAAAAGTTAGTGGAACGTCTAAATCGTGATATAAATGATACGATTGCCTTTGGTGATGGTCGTAATGATATTGAAATGCTAGAAACGGTAAAAGTTGGTGTGGCTATGGGAAATGCCGTACCGGAAGCAAAAGCGGTCGCTGATTATGTAACAGATCGAATTGAAGAAAATGGAATTAAAACGGCTTTAGAGCAGTTTGAACTGATTTAATAGGAGATAGTATGATAAAATTAGGACATCGCGGATATAGTGATAAATATCCCGAAAATACAATGCCGGCTTTTAAAGCAGCAATTGATGGTAATTTTG
>NZ_JAGHEW010000128.1 GCF_017889095.1 Thomasclavelia sp.
CACTAAGTTTATTAAAAAATACTACAGTAAAAAAATCAAACCGAAACAAAGAAGCGGCTGTTGATAAGGCAAAAACATTAACTGATGTTTTAAATCAATTTGGAGTTAAAGCAACTATCAGTGATATCTTTATTGGACCATCAGTTACTAAATACGAATTAAAATTAGATACTGGTATTCGAGTAAATAAAATCATGCAGCTTCAAGATGATATCAAACTAGCTTTAGCAGCTAAAGATATTCGGATTGAAGCACCGATTCCTGGTAAATCAGCAGTTGGAGTAGAAATTCCTAATAGTGTTGCAACAACAGTTTCATTTAAAGAGGTAATCAAAGATATTCCTAAGGAATATCAAGATAATAAATTATTAGTTCCTTTAGGAAAAGATGTCAGTGGTAAAATTATTTATGCTCAATTAAATAAAATGCCTCATTTATTGATTGCTGGAGCAACCGGAAGTGGTAAATCAGTATGTGTTAATACAATAATTTGCAGTATTTTAATGCGAGCTCGACCTGATGAAGTTAAATTTATTTTAGTTGATCCTAAAAAAGTCGAATTAACTAATTATAATGGTATTCCTCATTTATTAGCCCCGGTAGTTACTGATCCTAAAAAAGCAGCTGCTGTTTTGCAAGAAGTAGTAGTGGAAATGGAACGCCGCTATGATTTGTTTGCTAAAAGCAATGTTCGTAATATTGAATCTTATAATAACTATGCTAACTTACAAAATTTAGACGTGGCTGATGATCAAAAAGTAGAAGTTTTACCATATCATGTTGTTATTTTAGATGAAGTTGCTGATTTAATGATGGTTGCCAGTAAGCAGGTTGAAGACTGTATTATGAGAATTGCCCAAATGGCCAGAGCAGCCGGAATTCATTTGATTGTAGCAACTCAAAGACCATCTACTGATATTATTACGGGGGTCATTAAAGCTAATATTCCTTCAAGAATTGCTTTTGCAGTATCTTCTGGAATTGATTCACGAACGATCCTGGATACTTCAGGGGCGGAAAAACTGTTAGGTAAAGGTGATATGTTATTTTCACCAATGGGTTCTAGTTCTCCAGTGCGGGTTCAGGGCGCTTTTGTTTCTGATGATGAAGTTAGTGCAATTGTTAATCATGTAACTAGCCAGCAGGAAGCTAGCTATGATGATAAATATATTAATGTAAAATTAAGTACTAGTTTAACGTCATCTTCAAAAGAAGAAGAGGAAGATGAGGAATATGAAATGTGTCGCAGTTTCGTTATTAGTGTTCAAAAAGCTAGTACCTCTTTATTACAGCGACAATTTAGAATTGGATATAATAAAGCCGCTAGGATCATTGATCAATTAGAAGCTGATGGGGTAATTGGACCTCAAGTTGGTTCTAAACCAAGAGAAGTTTATATTCGCGGTTATCAAGAAGAAGACATTTAAACATTTAATGTCTTTTTTTGTATTTTAATTTTAATTTTGTCAATTTGGTGTATAATATCATTATATTTGTAAAGGAGTGTCTTATGAAAAAAAGTTATCAATTAGATGGATATACGTTACATGTAATTCCAACTAAAAAATTTAAAAATATTACGATGTCACTTAAATTAGAAAATAAACTTACTAAAGAAAATGTTACTAAACGTTCATTATTAGCGTTTATGTTAACGGGAGGAACTGAACTTTATCCTTCAACTCAAGCTTTATCAACGCATTTAGAAGATTTATATGGCATGAATTTTGGGACTAATTTAGCGACTAAAGGATTAGGGCAGGTATTAAATATTTCAAGTGTTTGTATAAATGAAGCTTTTTTACCTTATCCTGAAGATTTATTGAAAGAGCAAATTAAAATGTTTAATGATGTTTTGTTTTTGCCTAATGTTAAAGATGGTAAATTTGATGAACAGACTTTTAATATTAAGAAAAAAGAATTAAAAGAACGGTTAATGGCTCAGCAAGATGATAAATTTATGTATGGAATTGAACAGTTATTTAAAAATATGGGTGAAGGCGGTTTTCTTTCTATCAGCAATAATGGTTATATTGATGAAATTGATCAGATTAGTAATGAAGAAGTTTATCAGTACTTGCAAACATGCTTAGAAAACGATGTTAAGCATGTTTATGTAGTTGGAGATGTTGATGAAAGTATCGTTGATGTCTTTAAAGCAAACTTAAAGTTTAATTCATCACCTAAAATAATTAATCCCGTTACTAATTTTAAATCAACGAAACAGGAAGTTTTAGAAGTAATTGAAAGACAGGATGTTACGCAATCAAAACTTAATTTAGGTTATGTAGTTGATTGTAATTTTACTGATCCGGGTACTTATGCGATGACCGTATTTAATGCGATGTTTGGCGGTTTTTCGCAATCAAGATTATTTAGAGTCGTTCGAGAACAAAATAGCTTATGTTACTATATTTCATCAAGTTATGGTGCTTTTAGCGGAATCATGACTGTAAATGCGGGAATTGAACAAACTGATTATCAAAAGGCATTGACTTTGATCAAGCAGGAATTAGAAAATTTCCAGGCCGGTAAGTTTAGTGATGATGAAATCAGTTTAGCTAAATTAATGCTAAAAAGTTCTTTAACTAAAACTAAAGATGAACCGATTAGTTTGATTACGTTAGCGTATAATCGTGATTTAACAGGCGTTAAAGAAACTAATGATGAATATTTAGAAAAATTAATGAAGGTTACTAGAGAAGAAATAATTGCCGCTAGTAAAAAAGTACATTTAGATACAATCTTTTTACTTACAGGGAGTGAAAAATAATGGAGAAATTATATTTTAATACGTTAAAGGAAACTCTATATCATGAAAAAATGGCTAATGGGTTAGAAGTTTATTTATTACCTAAAAACGGTTTTGAAAAAACCTATGGTCTTTTTTCAACAAAATTCGGTTCAATTGATACTACTTTTGTACCAATCAATGAAACAGAGATGATCAAAGTTGAAGATGGAATTGCTCATTTTCTAGAACATAAAATGTTTGATTATAATGGCGGTGATGCTTCTAGTGAGTTTGCCAAACTAGGAGCGAGCACTAATGCATTTACTTCATCTAGTCGTACCGCTTATTTATTTAGTACCACAACTAATGAATTAGAGTGTGTGGAATTATTACTTAATTTTGTCCAAAAATTAGAAATTACACCAGAGAGTGTTGAAAAAGAAAAAGGAATCATCGGTCAAGAAATAAAGATGTATGATGATGATCCTGATTGGCAAGTATATTTTGGTTCAATTCAAAACTTGTATCAAGAACATCCGGTTGCCATAGATATTGCCGGAACGGTGGAAACTGTAAATCGAACAACTAAAGAAATGTTGGAGCTATGCTACAATACTTTTTATCATCCAAGTAATATGATGCTTTTTGTAGTTGGCAATATTGATCCTGATAAAGTAATAGCAACAATTAGAGCTAATCAGGCAAAAAAAGATTTTAATTTAGAAAAACCAATTATTCGTAAGGAAATCAAGGAACCATTAGCAGTTAAAACTAAAGAAAAAGTTTTAACGATGGATGTTGAGATGAATAAAATCATCGTATCTATTAAAGTTAATGAATTATTAAATGATCCTAAAGATAAAATTAAACGGGAATTGTCATTAAATTTATTATTTGATCTATTATTTACTAAAAGTGCTAAATTATATAATGAATGGTTAAACCAAGGGATTATTAATGATTCTTTTAGTGCTAATTTCACTCAGGAAAGAGATTATGCTTTTATTCAAATCGGTTGTGATTGCAATGATTATGAATTGTTGAAAGGTAAATTATTGGATTTAATTGAAAATTTTGATAATTTAAAAATTGATGAAAAAGATTTTGAACGAATCAAAAAGAAAAATTTAGGTTTATTTATTAATATGTTTAATGGTCCTGAAAGCATTGCCAATTTATTTAGTCGTTATTATTTTGAAGGGGTAAATGCTTTTGATATAATCGATGAAATTGCTAAATTACAGTTAGTAGATATTTATGATGTGTTTAAATATTTTGATAGTAAATATACTAGTGTTTGCATCGTGAAAAAAAATAATCACGATAAACGTTAAATCTAAAATAGTTGACACAAGGTATGCTTGTGTTATAATAACGGTGGTAAGAGAGTAAATAAATTTCCACATCATAGATAAGGGAACCTGATTTAAATGGCGGTGTTGAAAACCTTTCATAGAATAGGGATCCTAAAGCTAATTTAAAGGTGCCCACCTGTACAAAACAGGGAAATATCTAAAACTCTCTACCTTTTTTATTTAAGGAGAAATATTATGAGTCAAATCGATCCTAAGTTAATTGCGAGAATTAATGAATTAGCTAAAAAGAAAAAAGAAGGAACTATTAGCGAAGAAGAATTGGCAGAACAAACAAAATTGAGACAAGAATATTTAAAAGCTTTTCGTGGTAATTTTAAACAGCAGTTAATGAGCATTAAAGTTGTTGATGAAAAGGGAAATGATGTGACGCCAAAACGCTTAAAAAAAGAACAATCACATAAAATGAACTAAAAACTTTGCTTATATGCAGAGTTTTTTTATTTAAGCACTTTTTGTTTATTTAAAATAAAGGTTATATTAAAATTATGTAAAGATTTTTTAAATTTAAAAAAACCTAATATTGCGTTATTATTTTAATCGTGTATAATATGGTTGAGTTTTTGTGAGAAAAAAGGAGAAAAGGAAATTAATGGAAACATCGACTTTATCAATAGCAACAATTCGATCATTAGGGATTGATGCAATAAATAAAGCTAACTCTGGACATCCTGGGATGGTTTTAGGGTCAGCACCAGCAATGTATACTTTATTTACTAAAGAAATGAATATTTTTCATAAACAAGCTAACTGGTTTAATCGTGACCGTTTTGTTTTAGCGTCTGGTCATGCATCAGCATTATTATATTCAATTTTACATTTATCAGGATTTAATATTTCAATCGATGACCTAAAAAACTTTAGACAATGGCATTCAGTAACACCAGGGCATCCTGAATGTGATATTACTGATGGGGTAGATGCTTCATCAGGGCCACTTGGACAAGGGATTCCAATGGCAGCTGGGATGGCTTTGGCGGAAAAATTCTTAGCGACAAAATTTAATCGTGAAGGATTCGATGTTATTGACCATTATACTTATGTATTATGTGGTGATGGTGATATGCAAGAAGGAGTTACTTATGAAGCTGCTTCGTTAGCTGGACATTTATCACTAGGAAAATTAATTGTATTGTATGATGCTAATAAAGTAACTTTAGACGGACCTTTATCAATGTCATTTAGCGAAGATGTCAAAAAACGTTTTGAAGCAGTTGGCTGGCAAGTAATTAAAGTGACTGATGGTAATGATATTACTGCCATCGATAAAGCAATTCGTAAAGGAAAAAAAGAATTATATAAACCAACTTTAATTATTATCGATACTGTCATTGGTTATGGTTCTGCAAATGAGGGTACAAGTAAAGTACATGGTAGTCCTTTAGGAAAAGAAGATGGTAAAAATGCTAAACTTTCATACGGTTTTGATCATGATGAATTTCATGTTCCTGAAGAAGTATATGAGGATTTTGCTAGCAGTGTAATTAAACGGGGACGTAATCGTTACAATAAATGGAATCGTTTGATGAAAGAATATCAAAAAGCTTACCCTGAACTAGCTTTACAGCTTGATGATGCTATTAATGATAAATATTCTCTAGATATAGATGAATTAATGAAAAAATATCCAGTTGGACATAATGATGCAACTCGTAATACATCATTAGAAACAATTCAGGAAGTAGCTAAACAAAACCCGACTTTCTTATCAGGGACTGCTGATTTAGCTTCTTCAACTAAAACAACGATTGCCTCAGAAAAGAATTTAAGTGTTGAAAACTATGATGGTAGAAATATTGCTTTTGGAATTCGTGAATTTGCTATGGTAGCAATGATGAATGGTATTACTTTACATAAAGGAATTAAGATTTCTGCTGGTGGGTTCTTAGTATTTGCTGATTACTTTAAAGCTGCTTTAAGAATGGCCTGCTTAATGAAATTACCAATTATTTTACCATTATCACATGATTCAATTGCGGTCGGTGAAGATGGGCCAACACATCAGCCAATTGAACAGTTAGCGATGTTGCGTTCTTTACCAAATATCCAGGTTATTCGACCTGCTGATGCTAAAGAAATGGTGGCAGCATGGAAAATTGCAGTTGAATCTAAAGAAACACCTACAGCTTTGATTCTAACTAGACAAAATGTGGTAACTTTAGAAAACTCTAGTTACGAAGGGGTTTGTAAAGGGGCTTATATCGTTGGTAAAGAAGAAAAACAAATCGATGCGATCATTATTGCTAGCGGTAGTGAAGTGAATCTTGCAATGGCAGCAAAACAAGAACTGATTAAAGAAAATATTGATGTTCGTGTTGTTTCAATGCCATGTCAAGAATTATTCGATCAGCAGGACGCTGCTTATAAAGAAGAAATTTTACCAAATAAGATTAGAACTAGATTATCAATTGAAATGGGTAGTGATTATGGCTGGTATAAATATGTAGGTATTGATGGTAAAACAATGAGCGTCAATACATTTGGAACAAGTGCACCGGCTAATATTGTAATCGAACGCTATGGATTTACAGTTGATAATGTAATTAAAAACATTAAAGAAATGCTTTAATCGAAGTTAATTTTAACTTCGATTTTTTATTTTGACATTCTTTTTATTTAAATGATGTTATTTTATAACTGGTGATAAAAATGAATACATATAAAATTTATAAATTAAACCCTAATGTAAACGACCTATTAAAACAATACCCCCAAATAAAAGAAAAAATAATTGAATTAGAACCAAAAAACAGTTTCTTTTCTAAACAGTTAGAATGTTTTTTTACCTCTAATGATGGTGTAAGTGATTATATTGAATACAAATTAAAAGACCGTTATGACTATCATCGAAATAAAAATATCCACTATTTAGACAATCAGTTAACTAAAAAAAGACTAACCTGTACTGTTAATGATTATTACATAATTATTGAAGCCGATAAAAAAAGCAATATATTTCTAGAGATTTTATACCAAATATCTAAAAGTTATGTTATAATGATTGAGCAATCTAAAAATGTGGAGGTATAAAAATGTTAAACGCCATTATTGGGTTAATTATCGGGGCGATCGCTGGATTCTTTGGTGCCCGTTATATGTTTAAAAAACAACTACGTAAAAATCCGCCAATTAACGAAAAAATGATTCGTGCAATGTATATGGAAATGGGGCGTAAGCCTAGTGAAGCGCAAATCAAAAGAATTATGTCTTCAGTTATGGCACAATATAAATAAGGGTTCGCCCTTATTTTTTTGTATAAAAAAACTGAAATTGACGAAGCAATTCCAGAAATCTTACATCCAGGTAATTTTAGATTCAGTACCGTCTTTAACTCTTTTTAAGTTAGCACGATGACGATAGATCAAAAGTAAAATTACAGCAGCTACTGTTAATTTTCCAACTAATGAAATATCTAAAAAAGGTGTTGCCAGCAAAACTGATGAAGATGCCAGTACTGAAGATAATGATACGTATTTAGTTATTTTTAACACGATAAAGAATACTACTAAAGCTAAAACGGCTCCTAGCGGATTGATCGTAAAGAAAAATCCAATTGCTGTTGATACTGCTTTACCGCCTTTAAAATTAGCAAAGATCGGATAACAATGGCCAATAACACAAGCCAAACCGCAAAGATATGCTAAATCACTATATAAATTTAAGATACTTGCGATATATCCCGTTAAAAGTGAAATTAATAATGCTTTAGAAGCATCTAATAAGATCACTGCGACACCGGCTTTTTTCCCTAAAACACGTCCAACATTTGTTCCCCCTAAATTACCGGATCCATAATTTCGAACATCTGTTTTATAAATTAGTTTTCCAATTACTAAGGCAAAAGGAATTGATCCATACAGATATCCACAAATTACTAAAATAATTGAAATTATTATATCCATTTTTATCACCTGTACCTATTATATATTATCATCGTAAAATTGCAATAATCTTTGAAAAAAACATCAAACTTAGGTATAATAGTTCAAGTGACTAAAGGAGGTAACTTAAATATGGCAAATAAAAAGTATGATGAATCGAATATTCAAATTCTTGAAGGGTTAGAAGCAGTTAGAAAAAGACCAGGAATGTATATCGGTTCGACCGATAGTCGTGGGTTGCATCATCTAGTTTGGGAAATTGTTGACAATGCTATTGATGAAGCATTATCAGGCTATGGTGATAATATCCAGGTAATTATTGGTAAAGATAATAGTATTACGGTAAGTGATCATGGCCGGGGAATGCCAACGGGAATGCATGCTTCTGGTAAACCGACAACCGAAGTTATTTTAACGATCTTACATGCCGGTGGTAAATTTAGTGAAGAAGGTGGCTATAAGACTTCCGGAGGACTTCATGGAGTTGGAGCTTCAGTCGTTAATGCCTTATCTAAATGGTTAGAAGTTACTATTTATCGTGATGGAAAAATTTGGTTTCAGCGATTTGAAGATGGTGGCAGCAAAATTGGAAAATTAAAGACAATTGGAAAAACGTCACAAACAGGTACAACAATTCACTTTTTACCTGATCCAGCTATGTTTTCAGTTACTGAATTTAACTATTCGACCATTAGTGAGCGCTTAATGGAAAGTGCTTTTCTATTAAAGGGAATAAAAATTGATTTAAAAGATGAACGTAATGATAAAGAGAATAGTTTTCATTTTGATAAAGGTTTGATTGCTTTTGTGGAATATTTAAACCAGGAAAAAGAAAC
>NZ_JAGHEW010000129.1 GCF_017889095.1 Thomasclavelia sp.
CTTTAGAAGTCGAATGTCGCTTGGCAATTGCTTTATTTTCAAAACAAAGTAACGCTGATCCTAGTTATTATCCAACGGGAATTATCGGCGGTATTGCTAGCAGCGTAGCGATTAGTCGTTTATTAAACTTTTCTAAAGCGAAGATGATTGAAGCAATGGCTTTAGCAGCTACCATGGCTAGTGGTAATCGTGGTAGTCATGGATCTATGGCTGGCAGCATCATTCCCGCTATCAGTGCAAAAAACGGCTATGAAGCTAGTTGTTTAATTGCTAATGGTTTTACTTGCAGTTATAATGCTTTAACTGGTAAAAAAGGTTTGATCACCCAAATTACTAAGACTCCAAATATTCATGATGCCCTAAAAGATTTAGGCAATAAATTTATTTTTAAAGAATGTTCATGTAAACCATATCCCTTTGGTTTTATTGCTTTTGCCTGTATCGATGCCATTAAAGAAATATCTATTTCTAATAAGATTCAGGCAATTGAAATTGAAGTCAACGAAAACATTGCTACTCTTGGCAGCAACAAATACCCTAAAAATATCTATGAAGCTTATGTATCTTTGCCTTATTTAGTAAGCAAAGCCATTATTAATCCTAAAAATATTAATATTCCCTTAAAAATGCCCTTTATTATTGATCAAAAGATCAATGATTTAATCACTTTAACAACAATTAAAACTAATTCGAAGCTAACTAACGATGAAGCCAAGATTACTATCATAACTAACACTAATAAACAAGTTTTTCAATGTACTAATCCTCTTGGCAGTATTAATAACCCTGTAAATCATGATCAGGTTATTAAAAAAATCAAAACGTTATTAAACATTGATTTAAACCAGGAAATAGATACTTTTTATCATGAAGAAATCACTGATTTATATCATTGGATCAAACAATTAGAAAACAAATACAACAAGGAGTTAAACAAATGATTTTATTTATTAATGGCAGTCCTAATAAAAACGGCAATACCGCTAATTTAGCTAAAAAACTATTAACTAATCATCAGTATCAAACTTTAAATTTAGTTGATTATAAAATCTACAGTTATGGTCAAAAATTTGATGATGACCAGTTCAATCAAGTAATAAATATGATGGCACAGGCAGATACTATTGTCATTGGTTCACCGGTTTATTGGCATAGTATGTCAGGAGCAATTAGAAATTTATTAGATCGTTTTTATAATCATGTAAATAACGATTTACTTAAAGGAAAGGATCTGTATTTTATTTTTCAAGGTTATGCACCTACTAAACAACAATTAGATGCTGGAGCCTATACGATGCAACGTTTTGCTTCTTTATATGGTCTTAACTATAAAGGTATGATCGTTAATGACAATGATTTAAAAAACATCAACTTATAAAAACAAAAAGCGGAAAAACCGCTTTTTATTTTGTTTCAAGATACATAATGGTCTGATATGGTTTTAACTTACCATTAAAATCATGATAATTATTTAAAATAATTTGCTTGTTGATCGGGTATTCTTGAACCTGGTTAGAAAAGTTACATACATTAACAATTGTTTTTCCTTGATAACAACGTTTATAGACAATCAACAATTCATTATCGTGTTCAACAGGGATAAAATCACCAAAAGTTAAAATATTACTATATTCACTTTTTTGTCTTAAATAAATCATTTTTTTATAAAAACTATAAACTGAATTAGGATTATTAAACTGTGCTTTAACATTAATTGTTGAATAACTTTCATTTAATGCTAGCCAAGGTTTAACGTTAGAAAATCCTGCATATTTACTATCATCAAATGGCATTGGTGTTCTAGCATTATCACGAGAACGAAGATTAACTAAGCGCATCGCTTCCGTTTCACTAAAACCTTCTTCCATCATTCTTTGATATTGCCCATGACTGCTAATATCATCAAATTCATCAATTGATTGACGATTACAATTGCTCATTCCTAATTCTTCACCTTGATAAATATAAGGAACACCACGTAAAAAGAAATACATTGAAGCAATCATCGTTGCACTATAATAATTATGTTCTTCTTTATTGACGATCAGTTTATCTAAAGAACGAGGCTGATCGTGATTTTCTAATAACGTTCCAACCCAGCCAATTTTATTAATTTCTCTTTGTGATGTAAAAATCAAATCACGAAACTGTTTTACAGTCCAATCTTTACGAATAAACCATTCTTCATTATCACCAATATCAAAATTAGAATAATTAAAATCAAACATCGTATCAAAGCAGCCATTTTCACCAATATAAATATCTAGTTTATCATAAGATACCCCATACGCTTCACTAATTGTCATACAATCATATTTAGCAAAAGTATTTTCTTTTAATTCTTTAAAAAAGACTTCAATCCCAGGCTGATTACGGGCAAAGGGAATACAAGAAACAAGACCGTCTTCCCCATCTGGTTTACCATCTAAATAACGCTGATCTTTTTTAATAAAATTAATCGCATCAACACGGAAACCAGCGATCCCTTTATCTAGCCACCAGTTGATCATCTTGTATACTTCTTGGCGTAACTTAGGATTTTCCCAGTTTAAACAAGGCTGTTTTTTAGAAAAAGCATGGAAGTAATATTCATCATCTCCTACTTTTTGCCAAACTGA
>NZ_JAGHEW010000130.1 GCF_017889095.1 Thomasclavelia sp.
CTATGATATTCGTTTTTCCAGAAGCATTTGGTCCATAAATAACAGATGAACATATTGCATTGATTTTCTTCTTTCCAATGACTTCTTCAAATACACTATAATCCAATCCCTTTTGTTTAGGTGCAGGGATCATTGAAAAAGAGACTTCATCCTGAAAAGATTTATAATTTTCAACTTTAAAATCTAAAAGCATATTTTCACCTTCCTTCACTTTTTCATTAACATTTTAACATAAAGATAACTCCCATTAAATGATTTTGCATTTTTTTTGCAAAATCATTTAATTTATTAATCAATATATGCCTAAAACTTTGAAAATATACATATTTTATTCATTTTTCTCTTTTTTATCTATTATCTCTTGCAGACTATTCAACATTTCAGATAAAATATTTGAATTCATCATGACTCTGGCTGCATATAATTCTATCATCTGATCAAGGATCTCATTTTGTATATATTGAAAATCAAGTTTTCTGCTTTTGGTAAAATCAATATCAGGATCGACACAGAAAATGGAACGGACATCAGCCAAACGGGAGATAACAGTAAATAAAGCAGTTTTAAGATGTTTATAGCTATTTCTGTTCAAGTACCTCCGACATATATCTATAAATAATTGACCTATATCAATAATACTATTGATAATAGGCCATACACTGTCGTTAAAATATCAATACTTTTCTTCAAAAACAACAATTATTCTATCCTCGCGCCCTATAAAAAAAGAGGGAGATATTTCATATATCTCCCTCCAAGGTCACCAAGACTTAACTTAATGACATTAGCCTAGCACCCTTCTTTCTTTACATAATAACGGGTATCATCAATTACTTCCTGCAATGTAATGGAAGCTAATTCCTGCTCCATCGCCTTTTGTACACGTTCTAATTTATCATCTAAAATATTATGAATATTTTTACCAACCGGACAATTAGTATTAGGATTTTCATGAAAATGGAATAATTGTTCATTATCAATACTTTCTACAGCATTAAAAATATCCAATAAATTAATTTGGTCTAATTCTCGAGCAATTGTAGTTCCGCCAGTGCCCCGCTGGACATTAATCAATTTATTTTTCTTTAACGATGAAAGAATTTTTCTAATGATCACGGGATTTACATTTACACTGCTAGCTAAAAAATCGCTAGTAATTTTATGTTCTTTACCAAAAGTATCAATGCAGGCAAAAATATGAACAGCAATTGTAAAACGACTTGATATTTGCATAACTTAATTCTCCTTTTTACCTATTGTAATCGTTAATCATTGTAATGTCAACGATTACAATATAAAAACGAGCGCACGCTCGTTTATTTATTCGTTACTTCTGCTTGATCTAAAATTAAGCGACTTGCTTTAATTCTCGTTAAATCACGTTTTAAATCAGCTAATTCAATTTTCTTTAAAATCTCTTCACTAGTAGTTTGATTAGCCTTAGCGATCATTTCAATTTGTTCCTTAGCTTCTTCATCACCAGTAACTAAGTTTTCAACCTTAACAATTTCATCAATAATTGCTTCAAAAACTGCCTGTTGTTTAGCTCCTGGTAATAACTGCTGTTTTAAAACTTCAAGATCCATATTCATCATTTGAAGATATTGTTCCAACTGCATCCCTTGACTAGCTAATTGCATTCTTAAATGTTGCATTTGTTGATTTAAAGCATTATCAACTTCTTCATCATTAACTTCAACTTCACAATCATCAATTAATTTAGCTAATACAGCATTTTCAACTTGAGCAGCATATTGCTGGTCATGTTGCATTTGTAAAGAATTGCTAATTGATTCTTTTAATTGTTCTACAGTTTCAATATTTGGTGCTTTTAATGACGCTACGAATTCATCATTTAAAACTGCTTCTTGTTTAGTTTCAATTTCATGAACTGTTACCGTAAAAACAACATCAGCTCCAGCTAAGTCACTAACTCCATAATTTTCAGGGAAAGTTAAATTCAAATCACGAGTTTCTCCTTTGGCCATTCCGATCATTTGTTCTTCAAATCCAGGAATAAATTGTCCCGAACCAATTTCTAAACGATGATTTGAAGCCTTACCACCTTCAAAAGCAACCCCGTCTTTAAAACCTTCAAAATCAATTGTAGTAATATCGCCATTAGCTACCGGTCCTTCTTTTTTTACTAATGGTGTATTTTGAGCTAAAATATTTTCAATTTCACGATTAATTTCAGCTTCACTAACAGTTGTTTTAGCTCCAACTTCAACACTAATTCCTTGATATTTTCCTAATTTAATTACTTTACTCATTTAAATCCTCCTATAATATCAAAGAGATTTTAACATAGATAATCACTAAAGCAAAGCAATTATCGTAATAAGTCAGCTAAATTTTCAACCGTTTCAACAATATAATCAGCCTGATAGGTTGTTAATTCATCCAGGGTTCCATAACCATATAATACCCCAATACAAGGAATCTGATTTTCATGAGCTCCAATTAGATCATGTTTACGATCACCAACCATAATTACCTCATCTTTAGGAATTTGATTTTCTTTGATCACATAATCAATTACATCGCCTTTTTTCTCTCTGGCATTAAATTCACTCCCGCCAACAAACTCAAAATATTTGCTTAGATTAAAATGTTCAATTATTTGTTTAGCGAATTGTTCGGGTTTTGATGTAGCTACATATAACTTTTTTCCAGCCTCAAGCAATGTTTGTAAACACTGTTCAATTCCCGGATAGACTTTATTATCAAAAATTCCCTCAGTTTTAAAATATTCCCGATATTTAACTACAGCCTCATCAGCTTTTTTTTCATCAAAGCCATAAAACTCTTGAAAGGAATCTCTTAGCGGGGGACCAATAAAAGGTAATAGATCATCAAGATCATTTACCTCAATTCCATAATAATTCAATGCATAGCGCACTGATTTAGTAATTCCGGCTTTAGGATCTGTCAAAGTTCCATCTAGATCAAATAAAATATACTTATAATCCATAACTTCCTCCATAACTGCAATATTATCAATTATCATAACATTAATTACTACTTTATTCAAAAGTAATTTTTTCGATTTCCAAATTACCCGAATACTGTAAAATCAAACCAATATCATTATATTTTTGTTGTGGTGTCAAAGTTTTATTATAATCTTTAGGTGTTAAGGTCATCGTCTTACCATCTAACTGATAATCACAGTTCCAATAATCATTAACTTTTACTTCCTGATTAAATTCAACTTTAATTGTCCAGTTAGTTCTACTTTGTTGATTATTTTGGATTATCACACTATATTTTTGAACATTTTCATTACCATTTTGCCATGATTCATCAGCATTGATAATCACATTGACTTTATCACTATCAGTTTCAATCTCATTATTCATGTATTTTTTTAACCATAAACCAGAAACTGAATAATCTTCATCATTAAAATCACTTACTTTTTGACAACTTTCTTTGAGTATCGAACTAGTTTCATTTTTATTAGAAATATTCCAGGCAACATAACTAATGTTTTTTTCCGTTAACAGATCTAGCCATTTTTTAGCTTCATCTTCATTGATAGCACCATTACCAGAAGCATCACAGATCCCAAATTCACTGACAAAAACCGGTATTTTTTTATCTAATGCATTAAGCAGCTTACTACGAAGCTCCCCACGGTGACTATCGGCATAAAAATGCAAAGCATAAACGATATTCTTATCCTCAATCGGTGTAATCTGATCAACATCTTGTGACAAATTTGGAGTACCAACGATAATAATAGCATCATCGTCATATTCTCTAATGATCGAAATCACTTCCTGGCTGTAAGTTTTAATCTCGTTCCATGAAGTTGTTCCATTAGGTTCGTTACAAATTTCATAAATAACATGTTTTTCATCTTGATAAGTGTTAGCCATTTCTTTAAAGAAAGCTAATGCTACATCCTTATGTTGTAATGGATTTCCATCACTTAAAATATGCCAGTCGATAATAGCATACATATTTAACTCTTTAGTATACGCTACTCCACGATCAATCAGTTCTCTTAATTCCTTTTGCCGATTTTCATCTACAGTACAATAACCCTGATTGCCATCAGTATACATCGCTAAACGAATCGTATTGATATTAAAATCTTTTTTTAGTGATGAAAACGTTTCTTTAGTTACATATTGAGGATACCATCCTAGCCCATGAGTCGATAATCCTTTTAATTGGATAATATCATTATTTTCATCTTTAAGAACCGTTCCATCTACATGCAAAGCTAATAAACCCGTTAACTTCTTTTCTTCTTGAACTTCTTTAGTAGTATCTTTTTTAGTTTCTTTTTTCGCTGTTTTTTCCTGACCTTGACAACCACATAATAAAATTAATACCAGTAACCAGATCCATTTTTTCATTGCGATCTTCCTCCTTTTCTTTATTATAATGTATAAAAGTCTTTTTCAAAACAAACAAGTTATTAAATATTTAAAAGGGAGCTAAATATAACTCCCCTAATAACTATTTTGTAATTATTTGCTTAAAATAAACTAGTTTGTAATACACCAGCTGTTATTTTTAAGTGCTGATAGTTAGTTTTTAATAATGAATCAATATTTTCATTATTTAACCATTGCTGCATTTGTTTTTGATTAAAAATTAACGGCATTCGGCTATGAATACCTTCCATTACACCACTTGCATTAGTGGTGACAATTGTTACTTCCTGATTATTTCCATTATTTCGATATAATCCTGCCATAAACATCAATTTCTGATTATCATTTTTAAAAGTAAAGCGATGCTTATGCTGATCCCATTCATAAAATCCCGAAGCTGGAATAATACAGCGATGATTTAATACATCTTCTTTAAATAATTTCTTTTCAAACAATGTTTCCTGCCTAGCGTTAATAATTAATTTATTTTCCAAAACACGATAACCCCATGTTCCTAGTTTAGCTACTAACTGTTTATCTTTAATGATAAAAAACGGAATTTGATCGCTAGGATAAAAATCTTTTGCACTTAGTAAATCTAATCCAAAATTATAACCAATCTTTTCCTCTAATTCCATCAACATCTTTAACTCTAAAAAATATCTACTACACATTTTCCTTTAACTCTCTTTGAATAAATTCCATGATTTGATAATTTAAACGATCATTATCTTCAATATTATGTAATGTTGCCACTTCATTTCCACATTCACCACAAACATCAATCCCCAATACATCACTTCGTTTAATGACATCAGCTAGAATCAATTTCAATTCCAAAAAAGCCATTTTTCCTTGCTGCCAATCAGTTTTAATGACTCGTTTACTTAAAACATCTTTATCAATTGAAACATAAATAGGATATTGTTGTAATAAATGATGTACTTCTTGTATCTTTTGAATATCAACACTATCTTGATCGGTAAAATAAATAATTTGATCAAGATAATGACGATCAATTAATTCTACCTGGCTAGAATCAATCCCGATCATAATTACTTTTTTTAAATGTTGTAAATTTTTTAACGCTTCTAAAACCCAAGAACCACAGCTAAGCAGATCACCAAAAACAGGTTTTAACATATCACAATGATGATCTAAAAACACCAAGACAAAATCTTTGGGGATTTTTTCTAACCAGAACAGACTTACATAATGAAAATTGCCCGAATCAATAAAATGAATTCCCTGATATGATAAATCCTTAATTCGCTTACATATTTCCTTAGCCGCTTCATCACTACAATAACCATGCGTTCCCTTAATATCTAAACAGTTGATCCAGTTAATTCTTTTATGCTGATAAAAATGTTCATGTTCATAAATACCAGTAAAATCCATTACCGTAACTTTATTTTGATCATTGACCAATCTAACATCATCTCCATTAATAACAAAAACAATCTAATTCATGGTCATCAACAATTCCAATTGCCTGTAAATATGAATAAATCGTAACTGACCCGACAAAACTCATTCCCCGTTTTTTTAGATCGTTAGAAATAGTATCTGATAAAGGTGAAGTTGTTTTGATTTGATCATCTATATTTTTAATAATTTGATGATTACTAAATCCCCAAATATAATTAGAAAAACTGCCAAATTCTGCTTGGATTTTAATAAATATTTGGGCATTTTTAACTGCTGCCTTGATTTTTCTTTGATTCCGTACAATTTTATCATTTTGCATCAATTGAGCTATCTTTTGATCATCGTATCTCGCAATCAATTCAACGTTAAAATCATCAAAAGCTTCTTTAAAAGCCGCTCTTTTATTTAAAATCGTGATCCACGATAAACCAGCCTGGAAGGTTTCTAATAAAAACATTTCATATAACTTATGATCATCATAAACCGGTTTGCCCCATTCATTATCATGATAATCTAAATAAACTGCTGATTTACCATTTACCCATTTACATCGCTTTACCATATTAACCTCCTTAATTTTTATAAATCAAAAAATAACCAGCAAGTATCGTTAAAACTTGCCAGTATTATAAAGTCGATTCATTCCAATTAACATAACAATCCAATACTTGTTGTCCAGGTATTTCATCTTTACCCTCGATTTGGTCAATAACTATTTTAGCCGCTTCCAAACCCTCTTCAAAAGCAGGTTGAACAATTGTTGTAACACTTGGAGAAGAAAAATTAACCCACTCCATATTATCAAATCCCATCAAACCCAAATTAGGCATTTGTTTTCGATGGTGTTTTAATGCAATAAATACAGTTGGTAAAGCCCAGCAATTAGGGACAAATATTAATGTCTTTTTACTAAAATCTATTCTTTCATCTAAAAAATCAGCAATGATTTCTGGTTTAACTTGATCATTTTCAATGATAAATGTTTCTTGTGTTAAATCATGATCAGCTAATGCATCAATAAACCCACTTGCACGTTCTAATCGAGTACTTATTAATTGGGGATCTGCCGTCAATAAGAAGAATTTTTGGTATCCTTTTTCTATGCATTTAACAGTTGCGTCATATGTTGCTTCATAATTATTAGTTTTAACCCATTTAGTTTTTAGATCATATAATTTACTATCAAAAAAGACAAGTGGTTTTTTCAATTCGGTTATTTTTTTTGAGATTTTTCTAAATTGAGCCGTTGGTTGAATAATAAATCCATCAACTCCCATAGCTAGCATTCGTTCTACATAATTCTCTTCTCTTTTATGATTGTAATCACTATTTCCTACAATAATCTGGTATCCGTCTTTACTTGCTGCTGATTCAATTCCTTTTACAATTTGATTAGAAAAAGTATTAGTTATATCACCTATCAAAACACCAATTAATTTACTTTTTTTTGAATTTAACGATCTAGCAGCTATACTAGGATGATAATTTGTCTTTTTTATTATTTCTGCAATTTTAGCTTTTGTTTCAATTGACATTTTTTCCGTTTTACCATTCAAGTAAAAAGATACCGTTGTCTTAGAAGTGCCTGCCATTTCAGCAATATCTTTAATTGTTATTTTGCGTTCATTTTCCATATTATCTCCTTAAAAACTTTATATTTTAATATTAGCACAGAAAAGTATTTTAGTAAAAAGGTTTACTAAAATTTTTGATTATAAATACTACTATTTTTCAAATAAAAAGGATTAAAACAATACTTATGTATTAATCTTAATCCTCTTATATTTTTAATGACTAATCTTTCTTTTAAAGTTTGTTAAAAGTAATAAGCCGGATAAACAAGTCATAATCAGAAGTTGACTAATCACACTATCGTCACTAGTATCTACTGAAACAATTGTGTTGTCTTGTTTATTGGTTTCACTATTGCCAATAGAAACTGTTCCTTCATTTTCCTTTTCTATTAAAACTAATTGATTATAAGCGGCTTTCAACTGATCATATAGTGACTGTATTTCCAAAGAATCTATTTTACCATTTTTAGCATCTATTATACCTTGTTTTGCATTTTGTAAAGCTAAACTAAATCTTTGAAAACTATCATTAGTGTATTTATTATCTTCATTATTAATATTTTCTAACTCACTAATTAACGCTTCTAATTTACTTGTATCGGCTAACTCAATTTTGCTTAAAGCAACATCCTTAGTGTTATACATTAATATTAGCTTTTCATCATTTTCTATTTCAGCACTACTGTTAGTTATCTTAGTTCCTAAACGTAATGATAATGTAGCATTAGCTGGATCATTTTCGTTTTCAACATGGACATAAACAATTCGATTATCATGACTAACAGATTCTAAATAATAGAAAGCTGCACCAGTACTCTTTAAAACAAATTTTTCATTATCACCAATAGTAGTTTGATTAGCTTTAATAATATTTTCCCCATCAATTAGCTCATCAGTAACTGATAAATAAGTGTTTGTAGTAACACATCTAATTGCATAAGTTCCATCTTGATTATTTTCAATTTGGAAGTATGGAGCATCAGCTTTTTTACTTGAAGCTGTAACTTCTCCAGTTTCAGTAACTGTAAAATATGAATTTAATGTTTCTGGAATGTTATCAACAATCTCACCATATTTTTTTACATCATTCCA
>NZ_JAGHEW010000131.1 GCF_017889095.1 Thomasclavelia sp.
GGACTAGGAATTAGAATTATTGGTGAAGTAACTGAAGAAAAAGTTAAAATTGTTCAAGATGCCGATGCAATCTATCGTGAAGAGATTGCCAATGCTGGTCTTGATAAAACAATTGGACAATACTTTGCAGCTCTTACCAATATGCGTTCAGTAGGGGTTATGGGAGATGAAAGAACTTATGATTATGCCATTGCTTTACGTGCAGTAAATACAATTGATTTCATGACAGCCGAAGCAGCACAAATCCCATACGAAGTATTAAACAAAGTTATGTCACGTATCATCAATGAAGTCCGTGGGGTAAATCGTGTAATGTATGATATTACATCAAAACCGCCAGGGACTATTGAACTGGAGTAAAATGATAACTCAAAAATTCCCGATAAATAGTACATATTTTGAATGTTAAAAAGAAAATGACCTTAAATTGATCTTTAAAAGTCAAAGAATGGGTCATTTTTTGCCTGTATAAAAAAGAAACACCTAGTGCTGCAATTCAAGAGCACTCAGTATGTAATCAGAATAAAATGATGGTTATTTTAATTAACTGTTCATTTTTAAATTTACAGAAATTTGGTTTTTTTAGTTTTTTCTAACATTCAAATCTTTAGTGAATTTAATGATTTTTAAAGATGAATAACCAAGACGCTTAAGGTGATTTTAAGCATAGATAAAGCCATCCGGTATATCTTATCAATATTTATATAGTGCGTTGCTCCCTTTCTACTATTAATTTTTCAGAATTTGCTTAAAACCCTATATATTTCACTATTTTTAGCATCTGATAAAGCAATTACGGTATTTATAATATGATGAATTGAGATAGAATTTTCTATACAATTATAGTATCATTATATAGAATTCTTTTTTAATATGTAGAGAGGATAGGGAAATAATGAAAGAATTAAATGAAAAAGATTTTTATATTAATAGTCTAAATACTAATGTTGATGTGTTGAAAGGTATTTATAGGTATCATTTAATATTTGAAAATAGATTTAATCAGTTCATAAAAGATTGTAAACGAAGAATAAATAATGTTAGCTTACCAAGAAATAAAATATTTGTTAGCAAAGTCTTTTCTTTTTATAATGAGAAAATGAGAGATCCGAGTAATTTATGTGATTTATTCTTAGCTCAAACGAGAATGGCTCATTATGTTGCAAAGGAAGCAGTAAAAGGAATGAAAATAAATATTCCGTTTGAAGATGTCCTTACAGAATTTGATTTTGTGAATTATGGGATGTACGTTGAAAGTATAATAGCAAAAATTTTTACTGACAATGCACAAGAAAATAATAATCAATATGATATTGCAGGATATATCATTCAAAATAGATTTTCACGAACTCCTTCATTAGAAAGAATTGAAACAAAACCAGGGGGTAATATTGGAACCTAGAGCTTATAATAATATATATCGTTCAGGTTTAGAATTATCCAAATTAAGAGAGACTGAGGTGATTTTCTTAGAATACCAAGATCAAATAATAGCTAGAGTGAATGATATATGGCATGAAAAATTTGATGATTTTATTAACCAGTTAATATATTGGAAAAATAAATACATATATAACAATGTAGGTATGGTCGCTGATAAAAATGATATTCACAGAAATGAATATTTTGAATTTATTAAATCTGAAAATGGAGAAATTATAAAAAAGTAGTTAAAGAAGAGATAGAGAAAAATAATATTTCTATTCTAGAAGAACTCAGCAAGAAGGAAAAATGTTTAGTTGAAAAGAACAAGAACCTATTTGAAGAAATATCATTAATACATGGCTTTTTATTTGGAAAGAATGCATCTAGAAAAAGAGAGCTTACTCATAAAAAATAACATTGAATTGTGTATTTCATCAATAAAAAAAGAACTTGTATGAGGAGGATATACTGAATTAAATATTAGAGCGAGTAGTTTAACATTTAGACATCAGAATTTCTGCGATGTTTATATCAAATATGATATTACTAAAAATAGGTACATAGTATATGATGCTAAAGATAATAGTCAAATTATTTGTTTAAGTGATGATTTTAATAGACAATATGGGACTTTCAAAAATTTATATGGCTGTATTATTCAAAATACATTTATGTTTGAAACCAACAATATTCCTAAATTATATTTAACAGTATTATCAGATAAAACAACTGAAGATTTCCTTAAAACAATCTAAATAGATAAAATGGGAATATGTACCAAATAGAATGAGAATAAAAAACAAAAGAGCAGTATTCATTATAAGAAGATAAGTGTTGAATCATGAAAAAACACCTCCTATACTTATTAGACATACGCGAAGCGCTACAAAAAATTTAAAAAAGTCAAGTGTTTTTTGGAAAAAAGTGGAGGTGAAACAAAAAGAAGAGATTAGAAATATATTGATAAAATCAATAGAAATAGTTTCCATCTAATCTCCAGTTAATGAGGAGGTAATGTGTAAGTGATTGGTAATCTGTCGAATAAGCCTCATTTAGATGAGAAATATTTTTGTTTTATTAAATGTAAGAAGAAGTAGGCTAAACTTTATAGTGGAGGTTAAAGAAAGATGATAAAAGATATTATAAATGCTAATGAATCAATTCTTTCTAATACGAAACAAATGGAAGCATTAAAGGAAAATTTTCCATCTTGTTTTAAAAAAGATGGAAGTTTTGATATTGAAAGATTTAAAGAATATTTAAGTGATAAATTAACAATAAGTAATGAAGGATATGAACTTAAATTCCTTGGTAAAAATTATGCTCGTTTACTTGCATCTGTTGATACTACTACCGTTATTGTTCCTGATGAAGTACATAATAACAAACCAGAGAATATCAATAGTAGAAATGTTTATATTTCCGGAGATAATCTTGATGGATTAAAACAATTGCTCAAAAGTTATGCTAAACAAGTTAAATGTATTTACATAGACCCACCTTATAACACCGGTTCAGATGGTTTTGTTTATAATGATAATTTTAATTTTACTGCTGAGGAATTGTCTGTAAAGCTCAGTATTGGTGAAGAACAAGCAAAAAGGGTTCTCGATTTAACTAAAAGAGGCTCTGCATCACATTCTGCATGGCTTATGTTTATGTATCCTCGTCTACTTTTAGCAAGAGATTTACTTAAAGATGATGGCGTTATCTTTATATCTATTGATGATAACGAACAAAGTAATTTAAAACTAATTTGTGACGATGTATTTGGAGAAGAAAATTTTGAAGGACATGTACATTGGCGTAGACGTAGTAACCAACCAAATGATAAAACTAAGCTAATAGGACTAGTGGCAGAACATATTATGGTTTACTCTAGAAATAGTTCAAAATTAAAAGAAAGTGGAGTTGGAAAAATTGCTTTAACAGGAGATTTTTCTAATTCAGATAATGATCCGCGTGGACCATGGGCTACAAAACCATGGAAGTCCGGTTCAGATCAGTCAGGAACACGATATAGTATTACGACTCCAACTGGTGTTGTTCTTAATGAAGAGTGGATGGGAGATGAATCCACATATAATGCACTATTTAACGATAATCGAATTGTATTTCCAAAAGGTGGAAATGGGATGCCACGAAAAAAATACTTTAGAAGCGAACGAGAAGCTGAAGGACAATGTGCTAGTAATTGGTGGAATCATGAATCGTATGGTAATAATCAAGATGCAAGTAGGGAATTGGAAAAGCTTTTTGGCTTTAAGAATGCTTTTAGTAATCCTAAGCCAGTTAAACTTATTAGCACAGTAATCAGTCTTGCAAATGTGAAAGAAAATGATATTGTTTTGGATTTTTTTAGTGGGTCTGCAACTACTGCGGAAGCTGTTTTTAACTATTCAATGGATTTAAATTGTAGTTTTATACTTGTACAACTACCAGAAAACATTGACGACTTACTAACCAAAGCAACATCTAGTGAAAAAGATAAATGGAATAATATTGTTGAAATGTTAGATAAAAATAATAGACCTCATACTTTAGATTATATTGGATTTGAACGAATTATTCGAGCCGCTAAAAGAATAAAAGAAAAGAATTTAGGTACAACTGCAGATCTTGGTTTTAAACATTACATTCTCAAAGAGCCAAAAGGACTAACACTTGATAAGTTAGAAAAATTTATTCCTGATGATCATGGTTTATTCTTGAACAATGATATTCTTTCTGATTTTGGACTAAATACTGTATTAACAACGTGGTTAATAAGAGATGGTTATGGGTTTAACGCGGATGTTAAAGAAATTGATTTTGAAGGATATACGGGATATTACATTGATAAGCATTTATATCTTATCAGTCCTGATATTTCAAAAGAAGCTATAGCTGCTATAGTAGATAAGTATGAAGTTGATGGTAATTTTAATGCTGAAAATGTTGTTCTTTTTGGATACAGCTTTGTATGGACAATGTTAGAAGAATTAAAAATAAATTTAGCAAGACTCAAAGATACGGAAAAACATCTTCGTATAAACTTTGATGTGCGTTATTAAGGAGGTGTCAATATCATATGGAATTAATCCTCCAACAACAATTACCCCATCAACAGAAAGCTATAGATGCGATAGTTGATGTTTTTAAAGATGTTTATATTTCTGCACCAATACAATTTTATGAGAATCCCACTTTTTCTTTAAAGGATATTCATATAACAGATAATATTAGAAAATTACAAAAAGAATTACCTTCAGAATATCGCTCAAGTATCTCAATAGCAGACAGTGATTATCTTAACCTTGATATTAAAATGGAAACAGGAACAGGGAAAACATATGTATATACGAAGACAATTTTTGAGTTACATAAGAGATATGGATTTAATAAATTTATTATTGCAGTACCATCATTGGCAATAAAGGCAGGTACAGAAAAGTTTTTAAATGAACCATATGCTAGACGTCATTTTACAGATGGATGCGGATATGGTACAGAAATAGAAACTTTGGTTTTAGAAGCACCTAAGAACAAGAAAAAAGGTCGTTCTTATTTTCCAAGCGTTGTAAGTGACTTTATTAAAGGTTCTTGTCAAAATACAAAGAAAATATATGTTTTACTTGTAAATATGCAACTGTTAACAAATGGTAAATTGTTAACCCGCGATGATTATGATTATGGTGTAGAAGGATTCTATAGACCTTTAGATGCAATTGCTTCAACAAAGCCTATAGTAATAATTGATGAACCGCATCGTTTTTCTCGTGATCAAAAAGCATTTAAAGTAATATGTGATGAAATTAAACCACAATCTATTATTCGCTTTGGTGCTACTTTCCCAGAAACAAGTATAGGCCGTGGTAAGAATAAAATTATTGTAAAAGATTATCAAAATTTATTGTATGATCTGAATGCTTGTGCTTCATTTAATCAGGGGTTAATTAAAGGTGTAGCTAAGGAGCATTTTGAGCCCGTATCAAAGAAGGAAGAAAAAGTTAAAATTACTTCAATCGAAAGTAAAGAGGCAGTACATTTTCAATATAAGAAGAGAAACGAAACACCAAAAAACTATACACTGAAAAAGGGAGATTCTTTATCTATAATTAGTGATGCATTTGAAGGTATTATTGTTTCTGCAATTGATAAGACTAGCGTTGAATTTTCGAATGGTATAACTAAAACATCGGGTGAAGAAATTGATGTGGATATATATATGACTTCTTATCAAGAGCAAATGCTTCGACTTGCTCTTCAGCGTCATTTTGAAACAGAGAAAGAGAATTTTTGTAATAGAAATTACAAGATAAAAACTTTAGCTTTATTTTTTATAGATGATATTACTTCTTACAGAGTTAGTAAAGATGGAAAAAAAACATATTTACTAACTATATTTGAAAATTTATTAGAAGAACAAATTAAAAAGACAATTGAATCCTTAGATGAGCATGATATAGCTTATAAGGAATATCTCGAAGCAAGTCTTTCAAATTTAAATGATTGTCATGCAGGATATTTCTCGCAGGATAATAGTAATTCTGATGAGGATATAGCCAAAGAAGTAGATATTATTCTAAATGGTAAAAAGCAGTTATTATCATTTAAAAATGCAGATGGTTCATATAATACATTGCGTTTTCTTTTTTCTAAATGGACATTGAAAGAAGGTTGGGATAATCCTAATATTTTCACTATTGCTAAGCTTCGATCAAGTGGAAGTGATAATAGCAAGTTACAAGAGGTAGGTCGCGGTTTAAGACTTCCGGTTGATGAAAATGGGAATAGAATTTCAAATGAAGAATTTATGCTTAATTATATTGTTGATTTTACTGAAGCTGACTTTGCAAAAAAGCTCGTAGATCAAATAAATGGAGAACTTCCACAAACTACTACAATTTCAGAGGAAAGATTGGAAGTAGTTGCAAAAAAACTTGGAATAACTAGTGATGAATTATTTGATGAATTATATGCTAAACATTACATTGATAGGCATAAAAATATCAAAGCTGAATTGCGTGATGATTTTTTTGCAGAGTATCCTGATTTTGCTACTGGATTATCATCAGGAAAAGTTAAAGATAGAAATAAAGAAAAAACCAAACCTGTTAAAATTCGTAAAGCAGTTTATAGTGAGATTAAGGAATTATGGGAAACAATAAATCATAGATATCTTCTATTCTATGATGATGACTTGAATGATAACATTGAAGATGTTGTTCTGAAATTATTTGAAAAACCTGGAGTTTTTACTGATTTAGTAATGCATAGCGAACGTGATAAGGTAGGAAGTACTGGGACTGAAATGACTATTGTAAGAGAAACCGGTGTTCAGTATATTATTCAAAAACCTCTACCTTATAATATTTTCTTAAAAAGAATTGCATCCACAACAAATCTTCCAATCAAAATCTTACATTCTGCTTTATGTAAATTTGCTAGAATATACGGGACAAAATTTACTGCTCATATTAATGAAAGTTCTGTTGCAAGCTTTTGTTCTGAATTTATTGCGTGGAAAAATGAAAATCTTCAAGGTAGATTTAGATATGAACGTAGTATTGCTCCGTTAGGAGCCACTGTACTTACATATGAAGATGGATCAGTAAGAAAAGAAATATCACAAGGAAGGATTGGTACTAAAATTGTACCAGGAACACCAAGCGATAAATATTTATATGATTCTTATGCGTATGACTCTCCACTAGAAAAAGAAAATATTACAGTAGATATAGAAGAAGTAATTGTCTATGGGAAAATACCACGTTCAAGTATAGCTATTCCTACCATTACAGGTGGAATGTACAGTCCAGATTTTATGTATATAGTTAAGCATACGAACGGTGATAAAGAGTTGAATATAGTTGTAGAAACAAAAGATGTGGAGAATAGAACTGAATTGAGAGGTACAGAAAAAGTAAAAATTGAATGCGCTAGAGTATTTTTCGAAATGCTTAAAGCAGATGGATATACTGTTTATTTTAGAAATCAACTTGGAAACAAACAGATGGCTCAGATTATTAATGAGGTTATGGATATAAAATCGTCATAGTTTATGGCGATTTTATATGGTTAATAGAGATATAAATTAACTTGTAATGTATAAAGGTGTTCAGCAAGAGAACAAAGTATATTAAGTGTGTGAAACATAGAAGTAGATTTTTATAACAAATTAATGTAATTAAAGTAAATTAATAAGACAAGAGGTGAATAAATTGAATTGGGCTAAATTTCAAACCTATGATACGTCTCCTGAAAAAGCTTTTGAAGTACTATGTAATCAATTGTTTGAGAATTGGTGTAATGAAGAATTTTCTATGAAAATAGACCAATTTATTATTGTAAACGGTTCTGGTGGAGATGGAGGGGTTGAATCGTATGTTATTTTAAATGATGGATCTATAATTGGGTTACAAGCTAAATGGTTTCTTAATAGTATACAAAGTAGTCAAATAACACAAATAAAGAAATCAATAGAGACAGTTTTAAAAATATATCCAAATATTTCTAGATATATTGTTTGTGTACCTAGAGATCTTGCTTCAAAAACTTCAAGAAGTAAAAAAACAGAAAAGAAAAGATGGGAGGATCTTGTAGCTTACTTTACTAATCAGTATTCCAATTTAAAAATCGAGTTATGGAATGAAACTCGTTTAACTAAAGAATTGCAAAAAGAAACTTCAGTAGGAATTTTCAAATTTTGGTTCCAAAATTCTGAAATATCAAGAAGCAATATTCTAGATCTATTTGAAAAATCTAAAAATAGTTGGCTAGTTACAAAATATGAGCCATCTTTGAATTCGTTTGGTGAAATTAATTCAATTCTTTCTAGCTATGTTGGAAAAGTTAGTCAAAGAAAGAGTATATATAAAAATATTTCTAATATAGATAACTTATGTAAAAAATATTTATTTGAAGCAAATGAATTTATGGAATTATGTTCGGAAAATGATAAAGATTTGCTGGAAATATTGAAAAACACACAAAACAAGTTATATAATTTATCGCAACAATGCGAGAATATTTGCTCTTCAATTCTAGTAGAAAGAAATAATGCTTTAGAGATAAATTATAACTGTTTTTATATAGATTTCGATTCTATAATAGAAGGTATTAGAAAAAGTGATAGTTATCATAATATGTTTTTTCATATTTCGGATGTATTAAAACCATTAATTAAATTATCAAAAATAGATTATGATGATTTAATTCATGTTATGAAACTAGAGTTTAACGAAAATACAATTATAATAAAAGGTGATCCGGGAACAGGAAAAACACATGGAGTTAGTGCTTTTTCTGAACAAATATTTAATGAAAATTTTCACATGCCAATTTTAATTCAAGCAAGAGATATCCCTTTAGAAGCTAGTTGGAAAAATATTTTAGAAAGTAATTTAAGGTTATCCTCTACTTGGAGTGAGGATGAAATTTGGCAAGGATTAACTTCGATGGTAAATAGAAATAGGTTTTCTAAAGATTATGTTAACCAGGATATAAAAGTATTACCAAAGGTATTGATTATCATTGATGGTATTGATGAATCATCAACTGTGGATAAGTGGATTGATCGTATAAATGAAACTGAAGCAATTACTAGTAAATACCCTAATATTAGATTTTGTTTTACTATGCGTCCTTTTATAGATGTTTCTAAAATTAGATATGCAAAAACTTTTAAAATTGGAAATAGTGGGGATGTCCCTGTTATAAAATTGTTCGATAAATATATACATGAATATAATATTGATGTTAAATACTATTCATGGTTAAAATATTCATTGACAACACCATTAGCTTTAAAATTGTTTTGTGAATTAAATAGAAATAAGAGTTTTGTAAGTAATGATAGTGCAGAAGTTTCTATTACAGAATTATGGCGTAAAAAAATTGATAAAATGGAAGAAGAATTTTGTTTTAGAATTGGAGGAAATATAGAAAATCAATTTATATTCAATTCTGTTGTGCATTTATCAAAATTATTTTTAAAAGAAGAAAATATCGAGAGATCTCGTATTATTGAATTCTTAAAAAGCGAATTGGAAATAACACGAGAAATTTCTGAAGAATTAATAAAATTTATGGTAGATTATGGTATTTTAAGCTGTTATTGTGAACATGGGAAAGGATTAGAAACTAATCGATATTTATATTATTCTGGGATACAAGGATATTATGATTATGCTTCAGCAATACATTTATTAAATAATTATGATCATCCTAATCAAATTGATTTTAATGAGTGGAAATCTATTCAGTTAAATACTTTGTATTCATTAGCTATTATTTCAATTCAAAAATATGATTATTTAATTACTAAAAATGATACATTAAGCACTATTATAAGTGAATATGCTGTTATGGAATTGCGCTTTTTAGCTCTACAAAATACAAATCATAAGAATTCTATTCAGTTTGTTGAAGAACTCAAAGAAAACATGAACTCTTCAGCAGACGAGTTGTTAACGATAGTTAATGAATTGGTTTTACCTTTATCAAGGGATGTCAATCATCCGTTAGGCGTAAAATTATTTGATAACTTTTTAAATAGTTTTAATACTCCTGCACAACGCGATATTTTATGGTCTAATTCAGGATATCTAAAAAGATCTTATGGAAAAAAATGGTACCAAAGTTTAACGTTGGAATTAGATAATGAGCAATATAAATTATCAAAAGATGATACATACAATGGCTTGCCTATTGTTTATGTTTGGACGTTATCAACCATTAATAATTCATTTCGAAAAAATAGTCGAAATAAACTAGCAAAATGGGCATTAACTATGCCTAAAGAATTTTTTAAATTGTTTTTGAACTTTTCTAATATAAATGATCCACAAATTAAAAGCGACTTATTTTCAATTTTAATGTGTATAGTTTTTGATAGTAATGATTCTGATTTTATTCAAGAAATTAGTTATTGGATTATGGCTAATGTTTTACATCCTAGTGTAATTGATTATAATAGAGATATTTCTGTTAGATATTATTCAATTGCAATAATTAATAAAGCATTACAGTTACAAATTTTGAATATGGAAGATACTAGTATATATTTACCTCCCTATCAAATAGATGATTATGGTATAAATTTGAATAAAGAGGCTTTAAAAGGAACAAGAATGGGTGGATATAGTGCAATTGACTATGATTTAGCAAGATATGTCTTAATTGATCACTTTTCATCAGATTTTAATGATTTTTATCATAGAAAGACAAATCAATTTTCAAAACTGATAGAAAAAATTGGGGTTAAAAATCCTGAATTTAAGAATATTAGCTTTGATCAATTTATTATTTCTTCAGCATATGCATTTATACTAGATATGGGATGGAATGAAAAAGAATTTTATAATACAAAATTAAATAGCACTGGTAGCGAGATTATAGGTGGGATTGATTGTTCAATAAAAGCTACTTATTATCCAGCTACTCATGGATCGATGAGTAAAGTGATGACCGTATGTGAAAAGTATGTTTGGCAAGCTAGAAATTATATAAGTGGTTTTTTATGTGATAGGTTGCTTTTTGGTGAAGACAAGATTAAAATTGAGGATTATGGACTTTTAGACGATTACATAATACCAATACAGGAAATTGACCAATTTGATCCAAATGATATTTCTGATGATATACCTTGGATTATTCCAGAGTCAGAAAAAGTAGTTTTAGATACACATTGTGAAAATAAATTTGATTTAATAAAAAATGTATTTGAAACTCAAAAAATTGATTGGGGAAAATGGATATCATTAAAAAATGATGGCATAGGTTTTCAGATTAAAAATGAAAATTTAATTGCTTTAGAATCATTTTCTACTTTTTATGGACTTGCTGGTATAGAAACAAATTTGTCAATCAATTGTATACTTCTTAATGAAGATGAATTAAGTAGTTTTAAGGAGCAAATAAAAAACGATGAAAAGTTGGCAAAAAGAATATCATTACCATCAGACTGGTATGGAGGAATAAATTCATCATGTTATATATCTCCTAAGGAAGTATGTTGGTTTCCATGGAAAACAAGATATGATAGTGATAATGTTGAATATTTTTCAGAATTGAATATAACTTCTGCTGTAGATAGATGTTGTTACAATTATTTAGACTATGGAGATGTTTATTACTCTTTACCTTCAGCACCGATTAGAAATATACTTGGAATTAATGATTCAAATGGCTATTTGTTCTTTGATAAAGATAAAGAGGTAGTGGCTGAATTTAGAATTAATGGAGAAAATTGGAAAACATATCAACAATATCTAGTGGTTGATAAAGATAAAATTATTAATAAATTAAAAGAAATTCATAAGGTATTGATATGGATAATGAGAGAATATAGAAGAGAATCGGGAAAATCAAAAGAAAAATTTGGTAATTTCTATGTTGAAAAGGCTATAAGTTATATTGGATATTTTAAAAATGGAGAATTTATAGTAGATCAGATAGATTCAGAAATGAAAAGTAGTGAATAATTACAGCATATTTTAAATATTAATAGTGACTAAATAATGTATGTAATGAAACATTTTTATCTTAATGTGGGGGATATGATGCTATTAAAATTGATTTTACGATTCTAATTTGATACTATTTGTTTGTCAAAAGAAAAGACAGTGTAAAAATATGTGACTAAAATAGATATTTTATACAGAAACTTGATTTATTTAGGTTAGAAAGGGTAGAACTGTTAAGATGGTTCGAATAATTTAATCATGATGATATAAGAAACGTAAAAGTATATTTTTTATTTTGTAAAGAGGATGCAGGTGTGGAGTATGCTTGCATTGGAGAAACTGAAAATGTATAGGATAGACTAAATCAATATTTAAGAGGTTATAATTCTGATAAAGAAAAATATTATTGGAATTCAGCTGTTGTTTTTTATAGGAAGAGATCTGATAAAACCTTTATACGTTATTTGAAAAATCGTTTTTGTAGAAATTTCAAGAAAATGTTCCCGTTATCAGATGCTAACTAAAAACACATATAAAAACACGGTAATGAAAGAATCTCAAATTGCTTCTATGGAAGAGTTTATTGGTAATGTAAAGATAATTATCAGTGCATTAGAATATAATGTGTTTGAACCTGTTCCGTATATAGGTGAAAAATAGTGTATTTGCATTGTAATTGTAAAGAAAATGGAGCAAACGCCAAAGGGATTTGTTAGGTCTGGGGGATTTACAATTTTAAAAGGATCAAAAATCAGATCATATGGTTTCTTTGTTTGAATTAAGGAGTAAATTTTATTTTAATTTAAGAAACAAATTAGTGGATGATGAAATTATTATAAATGATATTTTTGAAAAAAGGATATGAATTTAATGCCCTAATAGCAACGTCTGTAATAATTCTTGGGCGAACAAGTAATGGAAATGTCGATTGGAAAAATAGTAATAAGAAAACTTTGAGAGATATAATTTTTTAATAAATTAATAGCAAAGAAGAATACTAAAATCTTAATTATTATTAATGTTGATAAAAAAACAAATCAGAACTTAAGGGGAGGGAAAAGTATGCGATTATCAAAAATTAAAATTCAAAATTATAGACTTCTTATTGATGCAGAATTAGAGGTTGATTCCCAGACGACATTAATTGTAGGACGTAATAATACTGCAAAAACTTCATGCTTTGAATGTATAGGAAAAATTTTATCTGGGATCGCTTTTTCTTTTTATGATTATCCATTGCAAAAAAGAGATAATTTATATAAAAATATCGATTCATTTATGGAGAGAAAAATTGAGTTTGAAGATCTTTGTAATAGTGTAGAACCAATAACTGTAGATTTTCTAGTGGATTATTCTTTGGATAATTCAGATGATAATTTAGGTGCGTTATCGCCATTTATTATTGATTTGGATATGGACATTACTACAGCACTAATTCGAGTTGAATATAAACTAAGAGTCGACGAAAATAAATTTTGGAAAACACTAGAGAAAAATTACTATAGTGAAGAAGGTTTTAAGGCTTCTAATGATGCTCATGAAGCAATTGCAAGTAATTTTCATAAGTTATTTGAAATTGTAGTTCATGCAGTGAACCCTAAAAATGAAGAAATAAAACAAAAAAAAAGACAATCCGAATTAGCTGAATTATTTCCTTTTCAGATTATTAGGGCAGAACGAAGGCTTGGGGAAGATGGAACAAGTGATGATACTCTCTCTTCGCTTATTTCCAGTTACTTTGACATGAATGAAGATGAACTAGATCCAAGTGTTTCAGAGAAAATAATAGAACTTCGTAGTGTCGTTGAAATTGCAAATAAAAAGGTTCAGAATCAAAGTGATAGTATTTTAAGTGAACTTGTGGATAAAGCGATAGGTTTTGGATATCCAAATAGAGAAGAACTTCAATTAGGGGTTACTACTCATTTGAGTATTGATGATCAAATAAAGAATCAAACTACGCTTTCCTATACTTTTGGTAATAGTAATGAAAGTCTTCCAAGTAGTTATAATGGTTTGGGGTATAAAAATTTAATTAAAATGGAATTTCTTCTTGCGTCGTATGTTAAAAGGCTTGAAAAATGTGGCAATGCAGTTATACCGTTACTTTTTATTGAGGAACCAGAGTCTCATATGCATCCACAAATGCAACATGCTTTTGCTCAATACTTGGAAGATTTTATTTCTAAAATAACTTTAGCTAAAATACAAGTTTTTTTGACTTCCCACTCTGCTCATATAGCTAATACTGTGGTTTTTCAAAAGATAAGATATGCGCAGAAAACAAAAAAAGGTGTAATTTATAAAAATCTGAATACATTTGCTAAAGAAAATTCCGATAATGTTGAATTTATCAGAAAATATCTTACACTAACTAAATGTGATTTGTTTTTTGCTGATAAAGCAATATTTATTGAAGGAGCATCAGAACGTTTACTTTTACCAGATATGATTGATAAATGTGAAAAATTAGGCGACTTTGATTCTCAAAAATATAAACTTACTGATCAGTACTATACCCTAATAGAGATTGGAGGAGCATATGCATATAAATTTATACCTTTTATTACATTTTTAGGAATACCTTGCCTAATTCTTACTGATTTAGATTCTGTAGTTGGTAAACTCGGTAAAAACAAAAGAATTTATTATCTATCTGTTCCAGTTTCACAAGGAGAAACAACATCTAATGAAACCATAAAATGGTGGCTTCGAAAGAAAAAAGGATTATCTGAAGAAGATAAAACCAAAATTCCTTTATCTGAAATTATGACGATGTCACTCGATGATAAAACAATAGATAAATGTCACGTTGAATTTCAAACAGAAGAGAATGGATTTTGCTGTCATTCGCTAGAAGAAGCAATCCGAAATGTTAACCGAAAGTATTATGGCTTAGATGAATCTTCGACGGAAGATGATCTGGAGTTTACAGGGAAAAGTAAGACTGACTTTGCGCTCAAACTCATTGATGAATGCTCTAATTATAAGATACCTGAATATATAAGATTTGGGTTGAAATGGCTTAATGACCAACAGGTACTTGAATAAGGAGGTGTCAAAACTTGAGTGAAGTAAAAAAAATTTCTAATTATGTGTTTGCAAAGGCTGAAGCTGATAAAGTAGATGAGCAGATTATAGAGCTCCTTCGGTATGGAAGTAGTTTTCGTGTAGAGGCTGGCGCAGGTTCAGGAAAGACATATTCATTGAACAAAGTAATTGATTGGATTCAAAAGAATAAATGGTTAGACTATCAACGAAAAAAGCAAAATGTTGTCTGTATTACCTATACTAATGCTGCTGTAGAAGTGATTGCTGGGCGTTTATCAAAAGATACATTTATTCTTCCATCTACTATTCACTCTTTTGCATGGAATGCAATAAAACAGTATCAAAACTATCTTATTGATATTGTCACAAGTGATTCTGATTTTTTAGCAACTGAAGGTGATTTTTTTAAAGTTACAGAGGTTACATACACACTTGGACATCGCTACAAAGAAAATGGAATTCAATATTTGTATCACGATGATGTTCTAAAATTATTTTGTCGTCTATTAGATAATGCAAAATTTCGACGTATTTTTACGGATAAGTACCCATTGATTTTGATAGATGAATATCAAGATTCTTACAAACCTATTATTGATCGTTTTATTGATTTTTTTATTGCAAAGAAAAAGGGGCCTCAGTTTGGTTTTTTTGGTGATTCCTGGCAAACTATTTATCAATCTAACAATGCATGTGGTCTAATTGAGAATGAGAATCTTAAGGTTGTAAGGAAAGGTTCAAACTTCAGATCTGCACCAAGAATTGTCCAACTTCTAAATGATTTGCGACCAGATTTACCTCAAATGTCGGCAATTGATGATTTTGAAGGTGAAATAGTTGTAATTACCTGTGATGATTACAGTGGTCCTCGTCGAATAGAACGTAATTTTAAAGATGATTTACCAGCCGAAGAATTAAAAAAACGTCTAAGTAATGTTTGCCAAAAAATCAAACAAACTACATCTAAAGATGATACCTTAAAAATACTAATGATAACTCATAAAGTTCTTGCTACACAGCAAGGATATGATCAACTTTTAGCTGCTTTAGCTGATGGGTTAAGAGATAAAGAAGATCCGTTTCTTTTGTTTTTTATGGATATCGTTGAACCAGTTTATAGAGCGCTAAATGATTCAAATATGCAACAGCTTTTTGATATTCTAAGTATAAAACGTTTGCCTATTATAAAAAAATCCGAAAAAATAAAATGGAATAAATTGAAAATGAAATTAGCTTTGGCTAGAACTAGTAGAGCAATTGATGTATTTGAGTTAATTAAACAAAGTCAATTAATACCCATTCCACCAAAATTGGCAGAATGGTATTATTTATATCAAAATGCGCCTGAAACAACGTATGTTTCTAATTTTTCCATACAATCGTTTTTAGAGTTAAGTTATACACAATTTAAGTCAGCAATTGATTTCTTGTTTCCTGATGCAATCTTTTCAACAGATCATGGTGTCAAGGGAGAAGAGTATGATAACGTTGTTTTTGTTATTAGTAAAGGATGGAATTTATATCAATTTGATAAATATGCTCCTATGATAACTGGGCAGTCTGAAGTGCCAAGAAATAAACTGTCTTCATATGAGAGAAATAGGAACCTGTTTTATGTTTGTTGTTCAAGAGCAAAAAAAAGACTGGTTTTCTTTGTGACTATTCAGATAGATTCAACATTCAGGTCTTTTCTTAATGAACTAGTTGGATCAGAAAATATTTATACTTATAGTCGATACCTCGATTTATAAAGGTCTTAATAAAAATATGTTTTTATCTTAGTTTTAAGTAAAAAGGCATTCCACAATAATTTTGGTTTTCCAATCTGTGGGGTGTAGAATAATCCGGGGTGGTAAGCTGTTCTCCGTATTCTGTAAAGAATAGAAGTGCGAAGTTTTGTTATTAAACTGACACTTCTGTTTTTATATTATCCTAAAACTTAACTGGTACATCATTATAATCAATGATTTCTTTTTCATATCTTTGCAATATTAGCTGAAGAAACAAATTTGCTGATACCCTGTTAAAGTTAATATAGCCAATTTCATCAACTATTAGTAGTTTATATCTGTTGATGGATTTCATTCTCTTTTCAAGTCGATTTTCTTTTTCAACTTTCATCAGTTTCTCTATTAATTTCTGACATGTAATAAAGTAAATATTATATTTATGTCTGGCGGTTTCTATCCTAATTGATGTTGCAAGATGCGATTTTCAGGTACTGCTCGAACCAATAAACAATATGTTTTCGTTATTATCTATGAATCTCAGCGTTATATAGACTGTAAGTAGGTCTCTGTGACGCCGTCTATTCGTCTAAATGGTACTTGACATAGTACCAGACTATTACAACAAATAAAAATTTATCAAAATGGGAAGAAATATATGGAGAAGCAGTAATAGTGAATGTAATACTTGATCGATTATTACACCACTCATATTTTATTTCCATAATCATTCCATCTTATCGAATTAAAGATATTATAGATACACTTGAGGGATAGATAAAGTGAGCCAAATTAGTAAAAATAAATGAACACTTTTGGTGAAATTTATTTTGACATTATCAAACTCAATAAGATTGAAAAAATATTACAAAATTTGTGAATTCTAAATTAATATTATTGGTTTTTTTTTAAACAATATTATAAGTAATTAAAACTATATAAATCTAAATTTTTAACAAATTTACTTAGGTTATGCTAGTATGATGCAGTCAAGTATGAAGAAATGTGATAATTAAAAAGTTGTACCAAATAATTTGACTATAATCGGAGCAAATAACAAAGATATATATAGAAATTAAATAGATATGGCATAAAAAGTTCCGAATTTATTGAAATAATAAATATATAAAATTATAATAATAATGTAAATATTAGCAAATATGTGGATGTAAATGTATATCTACAATAAAAATCTAGTATCAAAAAAACAATGAAAAATGAAATTTTTCATTGTTTAGAACTATATAATTGATCCAATATAGCAATAGGATTTTTCGTTAATTAGTATATTCCGTTAATGTGATGTATTATTATGTATTTTTTACGATATCCGAGTTTAATATGAGGTTTATATTGTAATACCTTGTGAATTTTTGGAAACTAAAGTATGTTGCTAATGGATACATGAAGTCATTAGCATATTCAATAGAGTTGAAGCTGTTTTAAAAGGCATATGAGTATTTAAATGTTATAATTAGTTTTTCAATAGCTTATTTGGCAGAGAATGTTCTTTTGAAAGTGAATTATCATTTGCAATTTCAATAATTTATGCAATTTTGAAAATACATATTTAGGTTAAAAATATTGATATGCAGCCCTTTAAATTGGATTTTCATCTACAATAAATTTCAGAACTTTAAGAATTTTTCTGTATTTTCTTTGAAACGGAGTAAAAGGTATCTATAGCACAGAGAGTATCACACTTCATGTATATTTTGCAGGAACAGATGATCTTTTGTTTAACGTCTTGAAAAAAAGACATAGTTTTTCAATGATCTTTAATGTAGATTTTATCACTGTACTGATGTGAATAAAAGTGTACTAAAATTGTTCATCCAGGAAAAGAAAATGATTTGCAATTTTGATATAGATTACATTTGTTTGATATACTTCTTGAAAGATTGATAAGGAACACACTGACTGCTAGGTAATAGTGAAAGATTAACATAAGTCAATGATTATTTTGTAGATTTAAAGGTTATACTCATATTTACTTGATAAGCTAAACTCTGTACAGCTTAGAATACTAGTTTTAATTAAGCTGGTTGTAGAAATCTACAATCTGTCTCACCGTGTTTTGCAGTGTCCGCCATGAAATTGCAGTCGAAAGGAATATGTGGTTAGAATGAAAATATTATTAGTAGAACCTGGATATAAAAATAAATATCCACCATTAGGATTAATGAAAATAAGTGCTTATCATAAATGTTTGGGAGATGAAGTAGTTTTTGTAAAAGGTGAAGACGAGTCTTTAAGAAAAATGAGATGGGACAGGATTTATATTACGACATTATTTACTTTTTATTGGAATAGGACTATAAAATGTATACAATATTATATAAATAGTGTTGAACAAAGAAAAAATATCTATGTTGGTGGAGTGCTAGCAACTTTATTATATGAAGATTTACTCAATGAAACTACTTTACAAGGTATTACTATTTTGAAAGGTTTATTAAATCAACCTGGTATTCTTGGAAATGATAAAATTATCATTGATACAATTACTCCGGACTATGATATAGTTAGTATTGAAAAAAATCCGTATTTGAAGAAGGAATATAAAATAACAAATGCATATATAACATCAACGACAAAAGGTTGTATTAGAAAATGTAGATTTTGTGCAGTAAAGATTTTGGAACCAGAATATTGTTCATATATAGATATTAAAGAACAAATTCGAAATATTAATGAGATTTATGGTGAAAAAAGGCATTTAATGTTAATGGATAATAACATACTTGCATCAAACAAATTAAAGGAAATTGTTGAGGATTTAATACAATTAGGTTTTGGAAGGGGAAATAAATCGTATATTGGCTTCCGGAATAGGAAATTAACCAGGTATATTGATTTTAATCAAGGAATTGACGCACGATTAATTACTGAAAACACAATGAAATTATTATCAAAATTAGAAATTAGACCTTTAAGGATTGCTTTTGACCATGCAGATGAAGAAAATGCCAAAATATACATTAGAGCTCAAAGATTGGCAGCACAATTTAAATTTCCTATTTTATCTAATTATATTTTATTTAATTTTGAAGATTCTCCGTATGAATTATATTATAGATTAAAAATTAATATAGAGTTAAATGAAGAGTTCAAAAGCAAAAAATTGAAGACAAAAATTTGGTCTTTTCCAATGAAATATATGCCTTTAACTGGTGAACATTGTAAAGATAGAAAATATGTAGGTAAGTATTGGAACAAAAAATTATTGAGAGGAATTCAATGTGTATTGAATGCAACTCATGGAGTTGTAGGGCCTAAAAAAAATTTCTTTGAGCATGCGTTTGGAAAAGAATATAATGAGTTTTTAAGAATACTATATATGCCTGAAGACTATATAATACAAAGAAAAGTAAATACTGAAAATGGGAACATAAATAAATATAATTTATATTATAATTCTTTAAATAAAAGTGAAATGGATGAATTTATCATACTTATAAAAGATAATGTTTTTAATACTGATGTTTTAAAAAATATAAAAAATTTAAAAATAAAAAGGATTTATAATTTATATAGTATGAAAGATAACTTTTGAGTAAGTTTTAAAGAAAGACATATTATTTTTAAAATATTGGTACTTATAAGATTTCAAAAATAATAATTGGTGGTGATATCTGTCAAAAAAATTCAGGAGAAATATTCATTTGCATATTTTTGGAAAATATATAATATATCGATTTCATTATTTTCTGATTATGTAATTCTATGGCTCTATATCTTTATGTTAGATAGATAAGCAATGTGATTTTTATAATAGTTTCTATATTTTCATAACCAATATTAACAGTGGCAGTTTAAAAGTCATACCAAAATCTAGTTGCAGTAGATATAAGAATACACAGATAAAAATAAGTAGACAAGTGAATTACTATAAAAAACATTTCTAACAAAATCGCTGTTTTTACAAGACATGCAACGTGGAATAAAATGTAAAACAAGCGAGGAAAAATTAAATTGCATTTGGGGATAAATATAATGATATTGATTGAATAATATTATGAAATTACTGATAAAGTTTTTAAATTAGCATATATAATAGAAGAAGGAGGACTGAAAAATGTCAAGAAGCAAAACATGTTTAATTAATTTAAAAGTTGAAGATTTAATGATAAATCCGAGTAATGATCGTTTTATAGAACCGGTTGAAGATGAAAAGAGCGCAATTATTGCAATGTTTGACGTCCCGAATGGAAGACCAGAAAAAGAAATGTGTAATTTAGCAGAAGATATAGCTGAAAATGGTTTAAATCCGTTTGAATTTCCTATAGTTTGGTATGATGAAAGGGTTAAAAAATATATTGTTATTGAGGGAAATAGGAGAATAACATGTATTAAGTTGATGACACAGTATAAAAATAATGAGGAATTAGTAAAAATAAAAAAAGATATTAAAACTATTTATCAATTAAAGATGTATGATGATTTTGATGGTTCGGTTCAATGCGTTGAATATGAAGATCTTAACGAAGCAAAAGCAGTTTTGGCTAAAATTCATCAAGATATTAATGAAGGAGTAGGTAGAAAAGGTTGGGATACATATGCAAAAGAAAATAATAAAGCTAGTCGGGGAATAAAAACTAAAGCATATAGTATAATTGAATTTGTAAAAAGATATATAAATGATCATAAAATTGACACAAATTTATTAGAAAAAATGCATACAACAAAATGGGTATCAAAATTGCAACGTGTTATAGGTTTTAGTCTGTTTAAGGAAACCTATAATATTGATTTTACGCAAAACTGTACATTGATATACAAGGACGAAGAAGAACAAGTATTTAAAATGCTATCAAACCTAATTAAAGATATTATCGAGAAGCCAGCTACAGGAAATTTTCGTTTAAAAGAAGATTTCCAAAATTATTTGTTAAGCTTGGATTCTCAATATAAAAGTCTTGTTAGTAATGATACTAAATATACAGGTGGAAATAAAACTGAGCAAGGTAAACAGGAAAATACAAATAAAGAAAAAGAAAATATTGAACACCGAGAACCTTCGCTTCCTAGAGTGAATAAACGCATAAATAAAAATAAAAATATTGCTTTAAGATTGAGTAAAGAGTATTCAGAAGAGGAATATAAAGTTTTAGGAGAAAAAGGTAGTGATATATTATTAGAGTTAGAGTCACTAGATTATCAAAGATATCCATATTCAGCTGCTGCTCTTTCTAGAAGTATATTGGAGTATATAATAAAAAGATGGAGTGAAGAATTCAATTTTAAATTTGATTCAAATAGCTTAATAGCTAGTCATGGATCTTGCATTCAGTCATTAAAAAACCATAATGTCTTGGAAAACAAAGAACATAGTTCTTTATCGAGAAGTTGTAAAAAGGAGAAATATATTGATGATTTGAATAGTTGGATTCACGGAAATGATTTGTTATGTGTGGATTTAAGTCGTCTAATGAGAGGATGGAAAATAAATAGGATCCTTATTGAAAAGTATTTAAGAGAAAAAAATAAATAAGAAGACTATCTTTATTTGAATTTATAAGATTAAGAGTGATGTAGGTATATGAATTCTATTAGCTAGAAGAAAAGGCATTTTGAATCATTATTATAAATAATACATATGTTCAATATTGAATTTCTTTTAAAATATCAGGATGTGAAAATATGATTTTATATTAGTGTGTATCTATATAGTTTAGATTAGTGTTAATAGGATTTTGTACTGAGTATTCATCGTATAAAAATATTTTTTGGAGGGGGAGGAGGTTGTGAGATATTAATTATAAGAAAAATAATGAAGTAACTAAAATATATAACTTAATTGTATAAGTGTTTACTAAATTAAATATATTTAAAATTGTAGTATACATCTAAACAAAAAATACAATAAAATTAAGATATGCTTAAATATTGAATGTAAAAGTATTGTAATAAATTTGTTGTTATAATTAACAATAATTAACAATAATAGAAAATCAACAATGAATTTATTTACAATCACAAAAATTTATATAGATGTTGATGAACGATTGTATTAAATAATTTTAGTTATTATTAAAGATTTTTGCTCTTTTTAAGAAAAATGTTGTTTTTTAAATAGACACCAATATATAGGCTATGTTAACCCAGTGAGATGATATCGGTAACAAAACCTGTCCCAATGTAATTTGATCTTCTAAAATCACAAATACAACTGAATAAATCAACAAAGTCATCATGGATATTATGAACCTCTTTTTTAATAAAGTAACTTATAAATGATAAATATTCATTTAGATATTTAGATGAAATTCCTGTATGTCTTTTCATATATTCCCGTATTTTTTTTGAATATAGTTTATATGATTGATATGATATAAACCTCTTTTTTCCATGCTTTTATTTGTGAATGCAAAATGTATCATATTTTTTCACGTGCTAATGTCCTGTAAACAAATAAACCGTCTGTTCATAAAATACCATTATCATTTATGTGCTGTGAATATGCCTTAATAACCTGATCTTTATTCAAGGTATTTAACAAAGGATGGGGAATCACTAGGTGCTATCAATGAAATGATGAGTGAAATTAATGGAATCATAACAAAAACAAAAGGAATTTCAACGAGATATGCACAGGGATATATAGATTTCAATATATTAAGGAAACAGATGAAGTATCAGTACAAGAGAA
>NZ_JAGHEW010000132.1 GCF_017889095.1 Thomasclavelia sp.
ACACAGAAGTTAAGCATCATAGCGGCGAAGATAGTACTGCGGTGCGAAAAGAGCACGCTGCCGGTCCTTCTTCTTTTTTTATTTTATATCTGTTTTATTTCCGGCCAGAAAGTTTCCTGGCTTTTTTATTTACAGGTTATATCAGTTAAAACTGTTTACTGATATAACCTGTAATTGTAAATATTTTCTCATTTTTTTTATTTTTTTGGGATTAATATTTATAAATTTCTCCAATTTATTTAAAAAATGGGCTATTGTAGTTTAAAAATGCTAATATTTTTTTAGATAAAAAGGAGGAGATAATATATGAAGAAAATTTTATTGGCTTGTAATGCAGGAATGTCAACCAGTTTATTAGTTACAAGAATGGAAAAATCAGCAGCAGATAAAGGAATTGAGGTAGAAATTAAAGCAGTAGGAATTACTGAAGCTGAAAAAATTCTACATGATTGGGACATCGTTTTATTAGGCCCACAAGTACGACACCAAGTCAAATTATTAACTGATCGTGCTGAAAATAAATTACCTGTTAAGATTATCGATATGCGTGATTATGGTTTAATGAATGGTGAAAAAGTACTTCAGGATGCATTAGATACAATTGAAAATTTCAAATAATTTTATGAATATAGATATGTTTACTGTAAATCTAGTTTAAAGCGTTTTACATTTAAAATGCAACTATAATATAATAATTTTAGGTGATTAAAATGATGAATATATTTGTAGAATTAAAAAATAATTTAAATAAACTATCTAATTACGAAAAAATTATTGCTGAATATATTTTAAAACATCCTGAGCAAGTTTTAACAATGAATGCTAAAGAACTAAGTAAAAAATGTGCTGTCTCACAGGCAACGGTTTACCGTTTATGTGATAAATTTAATATTTCAGGCATTTCAGAATTAAAAGTTAAAATTTCCAATAGCTTAGATGATTATTTAAAAGGTGAACAAGAATTTGATTTTAATTTTCCCATTAAACAATATCAAACCCATTACACCATTATTGCTAGGATTAAAGAAGACTATCAGAAAACTCTTGATTCAACTGCTAATATGTTTAGTCTAGACGAACTGCGACATGTAGTAAACGCAATGAAAAAAGCTAAACAAATTGATATTTATACATCATCAGCAAACATTTATTTTGCTGAAAACTTTAAATTCCAGATGAAAGAAATAGGGGTTAATGTCAATGTACCAATTGAAGAATATCAGCAGCGATTATCAGCATCAACAGGTGATGAAACTCATCTAGCGATTGTAATTTCTTTTCAAGGTCGGGGGATATTAAGTAATATTTTACCTAAAATAATCAAAGAAAGAAAAACACAATTAGTATTAATTTCAGCTTATGATTATGGACTAAAAGATATTGAACCAGATTATCATCTTTTTATTAGCCATCATGAAAATCATTATAAAAAAATTTCATCTTATTCAACCAGACTATCAATTCTTTTTATTTTAGATATTCTGTATACTTGCTATTTTGAGTTAAACTATGATGAAAACGTGAATAAAAAGTTCGAATATTATAATTTGATTGATAAGTATCGTTAGTCTAACTTGATTTTATCAATTGAAATTGTTTTCTGAATATTATAGCTAAATTGATTAAGAAAAATTTGGTTATAATATTAATGTAGAAGACAAAAATTAAAGAAGGTGAATATATGGATTCATTTTTTCAAGATATCAATTTTGATATATACAAACTTTGGATTGAAAATTTAAGCATAGCTGGTGTTAAGATTGAAAAAAAACCTAATGATGAAAGTGTTATTTATTTTAAGAAAGATAAGATCTTAGGAATCACCGCTTTTTATCGGGATTATTTAGTAGAACATGAAATTATTGATACATATACTAATGAAAGATTATATTATATGCACTACCAATTTATTGATTTCAAATTTTCATTATCAATTTTCAATGATTTCATTAACACTTTAAAGAAATTTCATAATCAAAAACAAATTAAAGTACTACTTTGTTGCAGCGTTGGTTATACATCTACCTATTTTGCTCATGGAATCAAAGAGTTTTGTAAGCTGATTAAGGCTCCAATTGAAATAGATGCTGGGGGATATCTACAAATGGACGATGTTAGCCAAAATTATCAGTTGATTTTATTAGCCCCGCAGATAGCTTATTTACAGCCTAAATTATTATTAAAATATCAACGGAATGTTTTTTCGATACCACCGCGGATATTTGCGACTAATGATTATAAACATGTAGTTGATTTTATTTTAAAACAGGATTTATAGTTTACTATATTAAACAAATTATTTTATTTCATAAAAAATGGTTGCAATTTTAATGATTATTATATATAATCATTGTGTTGCAAAAATCAGAATTTATTTTGCAAGAATTTTGACTTTTATGACTGTTTTTGACAGTTGTAAAACTAAACTAAGTGGCAACAATGTTTGCTTATTGATAAGACGAAAGTTTGCTTTTATAAGTTGATGTTAGCGTAGCTGACATTGAGTTGGTGACTATACAACCGTGTGCCTTGGCACATCACACTTGTGAAACAATCAATAAGAGTAGTAAAAGTGATTCTTGCTATATAGACTCTGATAAAAAATCAAAACAGAACAAAAATGTTCTATAATGATGCATTGATTCTCAAGTTGGATGTTCCAGCTTGAGTTTTTTGTTTAGGGGGAAAACGAAATGAGTGAAAAAATGAAATTATATGGGTTTAATAATCTAACAAAATCATTGAGTTTTAATATTTACGATGTTTGCTATGCAAAAAGTCAACGGGAACAAAAGGACTATATTGCTTATATTGATGAACAGTATAATTCAAAACGATTAACTGATATTTTATATCAAGTTGCTAAGATGATTGGGGCACATGTTTTAAATGTATCAAAGCAAGATTATCATCCTCAAGGGGCCAGTGTAACAATGCTGTTAGCTGAAAATGAGATGTTAAAACAACGCCAGGGAGATACTAAAGAAGTTGATGATCGGATTATTTTAGGTCATTTGGATAAAAGTCATATTACTGTCCACACCTACCCAGAGTATCATCCAGAAACTAGTATTGCAACTTTTAGAGTTGATATTGATGTTTCTACCTGTGGTGAAATTTCCCCTTTATCAACATTAGATTATTTAATTGGCAGTTTTGATTCGGATATTATTACCATGGATTATCGTGTACGAGGTTTTACTAGGGATATCAAGGGAAAGAAATTATTTATGGATAATCCAATGACTTCGATCCAACAATATATTGATAGCCAGACATTGCTTAAATATGATGCAGTTGATATTAATATGTATCAGGCTAATTTATTTCATACGAAGATGCTAATTAAAGAATTAGATCTACAAAATTATTTATTTAAAACAGATATTTATGAATTACCACCAAAAGTAAGATTAGAAATAACTAATAACTTACGCCAGGAAATGATTGAAATATATAGTGGAAGTAATATTTTTTAGGGGGCTAAAATGAAATTAGATCAAAGTAAAATGCCAATATATGAGGCTTTACAACAAATAAAACGAGATCGCTTAGTACCATTTGATGTACCTGGTCATAAACACGGTAAAGGGAATCCGGAATTAACTGAATTTTTAGGCCAAAAATGTATGGGTGTTGATGTTAATTCAATGAAACCCTTAGATAATCTGTGCCACCCGGTTTCGGTAATTAAAGAAGCGGAGGAATTAGCCGCTGATGCTTTTAATGCAGCCCACGCGTTTTTTATGGTAGGGGGAACGACATCATCGGTTCAAAGCATGATCATGGCTAGCGTTAAAGCTGGCGAAAAAATAATTATGCCCCGAAATGTTCATCGTAGTGCTATTAATGCAATGATCTTAACTGGAGCAATTCCGGTCTATGTAAATCCTGAAGTAGATAAACGGCTAGGAATATCGCTAGGAATGTCGGTAAGCCAGGTAGAAAAAGCAATTTTAGATAATCCTGATGCTAAAGCAATTTTAATTAATAATCCTACTTACTATGGAATTTGTTCCAATATTAAGGCCATTGTTGAATTAGCACATCGTCATAATATGTTAGCTTTAGTTGACGAAGCCCATGGAACTCACTTTTATTTTAGTGATGAATTACCAATGTCAGCAATGGAAGCAGGGGCGGATATGGCTAGTGTCAGTATGCATAAATCAGGTGGCAGTTTGACGCAAAGCTCATTTTTGCTTTTAGGTCCTAATGTTAATGCTGATTATGTTCGTCAAGTAATTAATTTGACCCAAACAACGAGCGGTTCTTATTTATTAATGGTAAGCTTAGATATGTCACGGAAAAATCTAGCTTTAAATGGCCAAAAGATATTTCATAAAGTACGTTCTTTGGCTCGTTATGCTAGAGAGGAAATTAATCAAATCGGTGATTACTATGCTTATTGTCGAGAATTAATCAATGGCGATAGTGTTTATGATTTTGACGTTACCAAATTATCAATCTTTACTTTAGATGTTGGCTTAGCTGGAATTGAAGTTTATGATTTAT
>NZ_JAGHEW010000133.1 GCF_017889095.1 Thomasclavelia sp.
CTATACTGTTTAAACTTAAATTTCTGCATTAATCCTTCTCCTTAAATAATTATCTTTATTATAGCATATCTTTGCCTAGATTTGTGCTGTTTATTCCATTTATCCAAAAGTTCTTGAATATAGTCAAGACTCATTGAAGGATATATTTCTTTAGTTATTAAATCATATAAATGATATTCATCATCAATTTTTATGATTGTTAAAGCATATTCATCTAAATTAGACAAAATAATACCCCCTTAGCACACTTTATGCTTGCCAAGAGGGAATATGACCAATATATAAAACAATGCTTAAAGAAAGCAAAAAGCCACCTAAAACATCACTAAAGTAATGAACACCTAAATATACGCGACTAATTAAGACAATTACAATGATCAAAGCACTAATCACGCATAATCCCTTTCGATATTTTAAATCACTTTGCCATAAATAATAAATTATTAATCCATACAAACAAGTTATTGCCATAGCATGACCACTAGGAAAACTATAACCGCTTTCATTGATTAAACTAATAACTGGCCGCGGTCTTTGAATTATTTCTTTTAATCCCCGATTAATTCCTTGTTGCACTAACGATGCAATCAAACATACCAAACCAATTTTAAAACGCCAAAACAAAATTAAAACAATTACGATACTTATTCCAATAAAACTACCTAAATGCGTTATAGTTTTAAAAAAAGCCGTTAAATAATCATTAGCTATCAAATTTAAAAAACTAAAAACTAACTGATCTAATGGTTTGATAATCTCAGTAACGATCAGTAAATAATCAATTAAAAACAATCCTAATGGAATCAAAAATAAAAATCTTTTATAATTCTTTTTCATACCTAACCACATATTCCACCAATGAAATATTTTCGTTATCAAAATTACTAATAATTTTTAAACTGACTAAGTTTGAATACTTTTTTAGTATTTAAAAATTAATCAAGTTCCTTTTTAACTTTGACACCATTTTCTTTTACAATAAAAGCCGGTACACCTACAACAGTACAATTATCAGGAACGTCTTTTAAAACAACTGTCTGGGCTCCTAAAATCGTATTATTACCAATCGTAACATCACCAATTACTTTTGCACCAGCGGAAACCATGACATTATTTAATAACGTTGGATGCCGTTTGACTTTATGTTCACCTGTTCCAACACCACCTAAGGTCACCCCTTGATATAAGACACAATCATCACCAATGATCGTAGTTTCGCCAATTACTACCCCCATACCATGATCAATAAATAACCGTTTACCAATTGTTGCCCCAGGATGAATTTCAATCCCTGTAAAAAAACGAGCAAGCTGACTTAATAAACGTGCTAATAATTTTAAATGTAATTTAGTCCATAAAAAATGATTGATCCGATAACAGAACATAGCATGTACCCCTGGGTAATTAATTACTACATTTAAAGCATAACGTGCTGCTGGATCGGTTTCAATTACTTTTTTGATTAAACTTTTCTCCTTCATTTATTTCACCCCTTTTAGTTACTATAGCGATATTTTTAAAATATTGCAACTAATATAGTATAAAATATGCACTAGCCATATTAATTTCTAGGCAAAAATCAAACAGAACTCATCCCCTATGAGTTCTGCTTTAAATATTAGATACTTATTATAGTGTGTATCTTTCTTCCCCTATTTATAAATCATTTCTGATTTATATATGTATTATATCTATCAAGTAAAAAAAGTCAACATAAATATTGAAAAAAACTAATTATATTAATTAAATTTAGAATTATACTAAATCTTTAAGTAAAAATCATAAACATCTTCTATTTATAGATCATATAATTTACCAATCAGTTCATATCCATGATTGATTAACCGATTAGATAATGGCTTTTCACCAATTGCCATACGACCATAAACCGTATTTTTTAAATCATTGTATAAACGACGATTAGTATATTCAAGATAAATCCAGATATCCTCTTTATTTTGTAAGCTTTCTTGAGTCCCTTTTTTACATAATAAAACTGTAACTACTAAACTGACCATCGCTAAATATCTAATCATATATTTACGCTGTTTTCGAGAACGTAAACTATAAATATCAAAATAATCAAAATATAAACGTGCTAATTCAAATAATTCATCGCTTTTTAAACTATAAAGGCGATCATAATTAATTGGATTTTTACCAAAGCAGTACAATGGCATATCAATATAACAAAATGAACGAATATATGGTATTGCCCCAAAAGCTAATATTTCTAACTGGAAATTAGCTTTAAGAGGAAAATTATCAATTATTTCCTTAACAATCTGTGTTTTTAAGATCATTGCATGATTTAATAAATATTGATTCTTTTTAAAATGTTTAATTTCATGCCAGCCAAAGATTTTATCAGCTGGTAATAATTTACGGTAGCTAGTCTTTCGCTGTTTTTTTAAATAGCCATAGCTATAATCTGTTACAATCACATCAAGGTTAGCCTGAACCCGAATAATATCGCTTAAAGTTTCCATTACTCGAACCAGTGATGCCCGATCAAACCAGTCATAACAGTTTAAATATTTAAAATATAATCCGGTTGCCTGATGATAAGCTAATTTCAAATCCGCCACATTATTATCATTTTTTATTACTTTGACCGTTTCTGGATATTTTTCTTGATACTGCATAGCCCGGTGATAGGTTCCATCAGTAGAATTTTGATCAATGATGATTATTTCAATTTCATCTTTTAGCAGCAAACATGGCTCTAAAGCCCGATCAAGATGATCAACTGTGTTATAACAAGGTATACAGACTGTTAGTAATTTCATTACGTTAAACCTCCTATCTTTTATATCTTAGCATATTTATTGGTTAATATACAGTTGATATTGCATTTCTTAGTAATTTGTGGTATTTTAATTAGGTACTTATAAAGGAGATATGTTATGTATTTTGTAATAAACTGTTTTATCAGTGCAGTATGCATTGTTTCGTTAATTTTATTTACGGAAGTATTTCCAAAATTCATTAAATTTATTTTAGGGGCTGTGCAAGTAATTACTACTTCATACGCAATCGCTATTTTGATTAAAAAAATTGGAGAGTGGACTAATGTATGGTCTGGGGATTATAAATATATTAATTCTAATTTTCTTTGGATCTTACCAATTGTTGCTGTAATTACAATTGCAATTGCTTTCTTCTGTAATAAAAGAGCTAAAAATAAGAAAAAATAAATGATGATCAATTAATCATCATTTATTTTTATTTTATCCCCTTTTTTAAAGCAATATTCTTTAATGTCAAAGCAATTTTTTCTAATACCTTTACAACTTTCTGATCATCTTGATAAACCCCTAAAATAATCCGAAAATGCCCTTCACCGCCTGGACCATAATTTTTACCATCATTTACTGACACTTTAGCTTCATCTAGTAAAATCTTACAAATTTCACTACTATCTCCAAGTTTACTAACATTAACCCAAGCCATAAATCCTGACTCTGGCAATTTTAAAGATACTCCAGGAACTTCATTTAAGATTCGATAAGCCTGATGCCGGCGATAATCATATTTATGACCATATTCTTGCATGAATTCCGGATGTTTAAACGCTTCTATTAAAGCAATTTGATTAACTGTATTACTTGCTCCAATAACGCTTACTGCACAGCCATAAAATACATCCATAATTTCATCACAGGCAAAAATATAACCAATTCGATAACCGCTAAGTCCCATCCCCTTAGATACGGAACAAACCGTTATGGTACGGTCAAACATGTCTGGTAAACTCATTGGCGCAATAAATTCATTTTCATAAGTAAAATCATCAAAAGCCTGGTCACAAACTAAAATTAAATCATTTTCTAACACCACTTTTCTAATCGCTTCTAAACTAGCGCGATTAAAAACCGTCGTAGTTGGATTATTGGGATGGGTTAAAACGATCATTTTGGTCTTATCAGTTACTAACGCAGCTAATTTATCATAACTAATTTGATAATCATCTTTTGTATCTAATAATAAAGGAATCATCTTAGCTTGCATCATCGTGATATTTTGTAAATTATTAGGATAACATGGTGTTGGTACAATTACCTCATCACCAGCTGATAAAAAAGGAAACATACTAAAAAATAATGCACTATCACTACCAGGAGTAATGATAATATTTCGTTTAGGATCTAATTTAACACCATATTTATCTTTAGCATAATTGCATATAATTTCTCTAAGTTCCAAATTACCAGTAGGTGCGGTATAGTGACTAGCAATCGGTTCTTTTAAAGCAGCAATTGTTTCATCCAAAATAAAATCAGGTAAACTTTGATCTGGCATCATAGGATCAGCCCAGCCCATTAACGCTACATTATCTTTGGCAAGTTTAGCATAGTTATCACCAACATCGGCTTTTTCTACCTGGTCAAATAAACCGCCAGAAAAAGTTTGGAATTCTGGTTTCATCTTATTTTTCATCATACTTAATAAAATAAATATCCTTTCTGCCTGGATGTAAATAAACTAGTCCCTCTTTAGTAAAAGCAATCGTTTCTTCAGTATAAAAATAATAATCCTGACCAAATGCTTTAGCCTTAGTATTCAGCTCTAATGCATAAGTAGTATCATAAGACATCAAAACATCACCCTTTACTGGAATTGCTTTTTGATTATTCCATAAGCCAATTGTTGGTCCCGGACCATGTCCATAAAAATTACATGGATGGGAATATAACACCGCTTCAATTCCTTCTTGTTTAGCTTGATTTAAAGCCTCTAATAACACTTGATTACCGCTTTTTCCTTCCGCCATAGTATTAGCGACGATATCTTGAAAACGATCATTAATTTTCATTCCGGCTTTGAGATCTGCTGGTAACTGTTCTTCACCATCTCTAGCAATATAAGCTAATCGTTGCGTATCTGTACAAATATTTAAATAGCGAATTCCAAAATCCATGTGCAACAAATCACCTTTTTCAATTACCCCAAAATAACGTGGATCATCTAATCCCGGACGTTGTAAATCAATCGTTGGTTCAAACCAGTAATCTAATCCTAAATCTTTTACCTTTTGCATCATTAACCATTGCAGATCCTCGCAAGTAGTTTTACCAGGGATAATACTTTTAGCACTAAAAGTTTCTTCAATTACGGAAAAAGCCACTTCCATAACTTCAGGATGCAATTTTAATTCCGTTGGCGTTCTTAGTTCCATCAATTTAATTGCCATTAAATCATCACGGATAATTCGTTTAACATACTTTTCATCCATTTTAGAAGTAATCATTTCATATAGTCCCTGACTCATTCCATCACTAAAGGCAAAGTTATTAGAAACATTAATAATAATATTTTCAGGATCATATTCTTTGCATAACCGATTTAAACAAACCATTTGATCTTCATTATTAAAATCTTTCCAATAACTAGTATAATAAGGTGCTAGTTCCTGACTTGGCATACAAAGCGAAAAACGTTCTACTTTATCTTTATCTTTTACAAAAGCAAATAAAGAAATTCGCCGAGCTGTAGGGTAACTAGCAGGAGTGATAGCATGGAACAAAGGATCTTCATTATATTCCTTTGAAGCAGTTAGCCAAATGCAGCTATCATATTTTTCCATTACTTTAGGCAAGATTAATTCTAATCGTTCTTTTAAAATTTGATCTTTAATTTGATACTGTTCTTTTATTGATTTGATTTTAACCATCTCTTTAACTCCTTTCTTATTCTATCCCAAATATTACCTCACTAGATAATCATATAATTATTCTTAACAAATTTCAATTGAATAAAAGAAAAAGGTATACCTAGTGGCATACCTTTTATAAAGACTATTCTTTAATTGTAGCTTTAGTTAAGTCAAAATGACCTTCTGGTGAATGAGTAATACCAGAAACTTTACTTGATAATAAGTAAGGTTCAGTATATCCAAATAATGGAATAATATAATGTTGTTCAGCTACTAAATAGTTTTCAGCAGCATGTAATGCATTCATTCTTCCAGCATGATCATCAATTGCATTAGCAGCATTTACTAATTCTTCAAATTTAGCATCATCAACTGTATTACCAGGAGTTGAAGAACCAACATACATTGATAAGTATGCCATTGGGTCTACGAAGTCACCAGTCATAGCATGACGGCAGATTTCGAAGTTACCTTCATCACGATCAGCAAAGAATGCTTCTTTTTCTTCAGCAACTAATTCTACGTTAACATACGCTTCTTTTAATGAAGCTTGTAATGCTTGAGCTACGTTTTTATGCATAGTTAAATCGTTATATTTATATGTTAATTCTAACATATTGTTTTCACTATAACCTTTAGATGCCATGATTTGTTTAGCTTGTTCTAAATCATAAGTAGCTAATTTTTGAGTAGCATCTTGTTCTTCACGGAAGTCACCAGTTGCACCAGGAATACCTTTTGGAATTAATCCGCTTAATTCATAAGCCATATCCCCATATCCTAATGCTTGTAATACATCATCACGGTTGATTGCAAGTGATAAAGCGTTACGGATATCTACATCTTTTAATGCTTCATTAGTGTTTTCATCACCAGCATTGATTAAGATATAGTAGTTACAGATAAATGGATCAATTGACCATAAGTTTTCTTGTAAATCTTTATCTTTATTGATTGTATCTACGTTACATGCAGTAGCGAAATCAATTTCATCATTTTGGAATGCACTAACTTGAGCATCCATATCACTCATTACTTTGAAAGAAATAGAGTTAATTGATACATCGTCAGCACCAGCAAATTCTTCATTTTTTTCTAAGAATACTTCATCTTTAGTATTTACTGAAGTAACTTTGAAAGCACCATTGTATGGTACGTCATCATTATTTGCCCAAGAAGAAGTTGTAATATCTCCATCTTTAGCATTTTCAGTAATATATTTTTCTTGTACTGGGTAGAATACTGTATTAGTTAATAATGCAGTAAAATATGAGCATTTTGCTTTTAAAGTAATTTGGATAGTAGTATCATCAACTGCTACAGCACCGAATTCTTTCATTTTGTCAATATCAGTATATGGTGTATCAGTTTGAGTACCATCTTCATTATCTTTCATATATGTTGTACCAGTAATATATTGATAGATAAATTGAGTATAGTATCCACCAGTAGTTACTGCACGTTTCCATGCATAAACGAAGTCGTTAGCAGTTAATTTGCTACCATCGCTCCATTTTAAACCACTAGGAATTTTGATAGTATAAGTAAGACCATCAGCACTGATTTCAGGCATATCAGTAGCTAAATTTGGAACTACATCACCATCTTCACTTAACTTGTATAGACCTTGATAAGCTTGTGCTAAAATGTTAGCAGTAATTGAATCATCTACGATTGCAGGGTCTAAATCAGCAGTGTCCCCACCAACTGCAACACGTAGATCGGCTTGACTTCCACCACCGCATCCTGTTAAAACAGTTAATGCCATGATGAAACTAAGCCCATAAGCTAATAGTTTTTTCATGTTTGTTCCCCTTTCAACTATTCTTCATATAAGAAACATGCAACTTGGCGATTTCCAACTTTTTTAAGAGCCGGTTTTGCTTGAGCACATTTCTCAGTTGCCTTTGGACAACGTGTCCTGAATACGCATCCACTAGGCGGATTTATCGGACTAGGAAGTTCACCTTCTAGAACGATACGATTTTTACTGCGAGCTGTCTTTGGATCCGGAATAGGAACCGAAGATAGCAACGCCTGAGTATAAGGATGAAGCGGTTCATGATAAATATCATCAGCTTCACCGATTTCAACCATATTTCCTAGATACATTACCCCAATACGATCAGAAATATGTTTAACCATGCTCAAATCATGAGCAATGAACAAATATGCAATTCCCATTTCTTCTTGGATTTTTTCAAGTAAGTTAATAACCTGTGCTTGAATTGAAACATCCAATGCTGAAATTGGTTCATCACAAACAATAAATTTTGGATTTAATGCTAGGGTTCTAGCAATCCCGATTCTTTGTCTTTGTCCTCCGGAAAACTCATGAGGATAACGGCGAATATGGTCAGGTTTTAACCCAACAATTTCTAATAATTCACGAACTCTTTTTTCGCGTTCTTCTTTAGTATCATAAACATTATGAATATCCATTGGTTCTCTAATAATTTCCCCAACAGTCATTCTTGGATTTAAACTTGCATAAGGATCTTGGAAGATCATTTGCATATCACGACGGAATTCTTTTAATTCAGCCCCTTTGATCTTAGTAATATCTTTTCCTTCAAATATTACTTGTCCTTCAGTAGGGTTATAAATTTTAACCAAAGCTCGTCCTGTTGTTGATTTCCCACATCCTGATTCACCAACTAAACCAAACGTTTCACCTGGCTTAATTTCAAAATCAACACCATCAACTGCTTTAACTATTTGTTTTTTCGCTAAAAAGCCACCTGATACTGGGAAATGAACTTTAAGTCCTTTTACTTTTAAAATTGGTTCACTCATCGTCTATTCCCCTCTTTCCTTACAATATGGACTATTTAACCAGCAAGAACTACAATGTGTTTTTGAAATACTGCGATATTCATCCATGTAATCAACACATATATTCATTGCACTTTCACAACGATCAACAAATGGACATCCATCAGAAATATTTAATAAATCTGGTGGTGATCCAGGAATTGGATGTAATTCTTTTCTTTCCTTTTCCTCTGGATTAGAAATACAAGATAATAATCCTTTAGTATATGGATGTTGTGGATTGTAGAAAATTTCATCAGTAGTTCCAGTTTCTACGATCTTACCACCATACATGATTGCAATACGATCACAAATACTAGCTACAACACCTAAGTCATGAGTAATCATGATAATACTTGAATCGATTTCATCTTTTAAGCTGCTGATCAACTCTAATACTTGCGCTTGGATCGTTACGTCCAATGCTGTAGTTGGTTCATCGGCAATAATTACTTTTGGATCACAAGCCAATGCGATAGCAATGATAATTCTTTGACGCATTCCTCCAGAAAATTGATGAGGATATTGACGGATTCTCGTTTCTGGTGAAGGAATCCCAACTTTACGCATCAAATCAATTGCTTTATTGCGCGCTTCTTTTTTAGAAATTTTTGGATTATGGTTAATGATTGGTTCAATTAACTGAGTTTCGATTCTTAATGTTGGATTTAAGAATGTCATTGGATCTTGGAAGATCATTGCCATATCATTACCACGAATACGGTCCATTGTTTCTTCATATTTTTTACGACTATCAAATGATGTTGGTGAAATTTCTTCACCATCAATTTTTACAGAGCCTTTAGTTACTTTACCATTTCCCGCAAGCAAGCCCATAATGGAAAACATTGTTTGTGATTTTCCAGAACCAGATTCACCAACGACTCCAAGTACTTCACCCTTATCTACATAAAAAGATACATCACGAACAGCTTTAACTGTCCCGTTTTCGGTAGTAAATTCAGTAGTAAGGTCATTTACTTCTAACATTTTCATTCTATAATTCCCCTCCTACTTCTTCTTAGGGTCAAGGGCATCCCCTAAACCATCACCAATAAAGTTTAAAGCTAACATTGTTAAACAGATTGCAAGTACTGGCCAAACAATTTGTAATGGCTGAGAACTAATTAATGATTTAGCATCATTAGCTAGAGTACCCCAGCTGGCTTGTGGTGCTGACAACCCGATTCCTAAGAACCCTAATGTTGCTTCATAGAAAATTGAACTAGGCACTAACATTGTAAATGATACAATGATTGGTCCCATTGAGTTAATAATTAAGTGTTTTAACAAGATTCTTGGTTTGCTTGCCCCTAATACAAAGGCTGCCAAAGAAAATTCTTGTTCTTTAAGCGTCATTACCTGCGCTCTAACTTGCCTAGCCATACCCATCCATGAACTGATACAAATACCAATAATGATTGATAAGAAGTTAGATCCCATAACTACTGTAATCATAATCAAATATAACATATCAGGGATAGAATATAAGGCATCAACAATACGCATCATAACCATATCTACTTTACCACCGGCATATCCAGAAACCGCTCCATAAGTTACCCCAACTAATAATGAGATAATGGCTGCTGAAAAACCAACAGCAAGAGAGATACGTCCACCATACATAATTCGAACTAAGTTATCCCGTCCAAAACGGTCCGTACCAAAAATATGTTCTAATGATGGATTAGCAAACGCATTTGACATTTCTTGACCATCATAAGTATATTTAGAAAAAATCGGTACAAGAATACAGCAAATTAACATCAATCCTAAAAAGCAAAGCCCAATCAATGCCAATTTATTCTTTTTAAAACGTGACCAGGCATCAGCTAAATAAGTTTTACTTTCGTAAGCGATTTTTTCACTATTCTTTTTTGAATCATCCAGCTTTTCAAACATTTCTGGAGTAAATTCGATTTTCTTTGTATTTTCCATCTCTTTACCTCCCTACTTTAATTTGATCCGTGGATCGACGATAGCTGATAAAATATCAGTAATAATATTAAATGTAATAACTAAAAATCCTAAGAAAATTGTCATCCCCATGATCATTGAATAATCACGGTTAGTAATACTTGAAACCATTTCTCGTCCAATTCCTGGAATTGAGAATAATGATTCGATTACGAAACTTCCTGTAAGCATATAAGCAAATGCAGGACCTGCATATGTAATAACAGGAATCAATGCATTTTTAAGTGCATGTTTAATTACAACTTTACGATATGGCGTTCCTTTAGAACGAGCCAAAATAATATAATCTTGTCGCATTACTTCAAGCATACTACTACGAGTTAAACGACAAATCATTGAAATCGGATAGAACGATAGCGCCATTACTGGAAGTACGTAATGGGCTGGGGTGTTTAAACCAACAAACGGGAATATTCCCAGCTTGACCCCGAGAACGATCATCAATAAGATCCCTATCAAGAATGAAGGGACTGATACCCCAATGGTCGCAACAAACATACAAATATTGCTGACCCACTTACGTTTTGACAACGCTGCCCCAGTACCTAAAGCAATTCCTACAACCAATGCTGTCGCAAAAGCTACAGAACCTAATCTTGCTGTAACTGGGAAACACTGAACGATCGTATCATTAACTTCACGTCCAGAACGAACAATACTTTCTCCTAAATCACCATGAACCAGATCTTCCATATAGATAAGATATTGTTCAAATACTGGCTTGTCTAAATTGTACTTTTTCATTGCAAGCTCTCTTTGTGCTTCATTTTTATATTTTTCACCACTTAATGGTGACCCTGGTGTTGCTTTCATCAAGAAGAACGTTGCTGATGAAAGTAAGAACAAGGTAACTATACCAATGAGCACACGCTTTAAAACATACCTAAACATTTAATCACCTATTCCTTTACTATATATTAATTAGAATACCTTAATACGTATAAAATTTCAAACATTTTTTTGCACATTGTATACAAAAAAATAGTGAAATACCCGTAAAAACCGCGAATTGTATACGATTATACACGTTTTTTTAAAATAAAAAAATTTTAAAAAAATTAATAAAAGTTAATATTTTATCGTTCACAAAATCAATTATATCAATAATTTATTATCAATTCAATAATATTTTTACCACTAATTACCACTATAAATTCCTAGATGATTACTTCTAGCCTCGTTATCAGCATCAATAATTTCCTGTTTATAAGTGTAATCATAGCCATAATCATAAAACTTTTCGACTAGTCCTTCTTTAGCTAATTTTTCTTGTAACAGTTCTCCATCGACAAAAACCCAAACTAACAAACGATCATATTTATCTTTAGAATCACCGTCTTTATTCAATTCTAATTCAATCGTTTTAGCATTAGTTAATTCATTTTTCGTATAAGCACTAGCTTCTTTTCCATAAGGTTCAATTTGATTAGTTGATTCCGGGGTATCAATATATAAAAAACGCACTTTAGTACTTTCACCATCAATATTAAACCAGGCTGTATCCCCATCAACACATTTATCCAAGGTAACTGCAAAACGTTCCCCTGGTTCGATCGTCTGGTTACTAAGATAAAAGTTATATCCAGCAATTAAAGCTAAAATTACTAGACCAATCCAGCTTTTAGCCAAGTATCTTTTTTTACTTTTTGTCAGTTTAATCTTTTTTGCCATTTATTCCTACCGCCTTTTTTGCTAAAAAATCTGCTCGTTCATTATAAAAATCACCACTATGAGCCAATACTTTGATAAACATGATCGTTAAAGATTGCCGATATTTGGCAATTTCCTGCTGATAATTGATTGTTCCTTCTTTATTGGCTTTCCATAAACCATTGGCCCACTTTTCAATTCCTTCATAATCATAATAAATACAAATTTCTTTATAACCATGATTGCTTGCATATTTTAAAGCTTGTAAACTGCCTAAAATTTCACCAGCGACATTACGCATTGAAACATAACGAGGATCATTTCCTTTACCGTTTAATTCACAAATAACTTTTTGTCCTAAAATAATTACACAGCCATAGCCATATTCTTTTGTTTTAATATTAAAACTGCCATCAACATAAGCAATCAAACCGTTATCCTGGTTAAAGTTAGTCTTCTTTTCTTCAATAAAAGACTTAGCTTCTTCAATTGATTTAAATGACTTATAAATCGCTCCTTTATAACCATTGACTTGTTCTTTACATTCCTCCCAAGTTAAATAAATTC
>NZ_JAGHEW010000393.1 GCF_017889095.1 Thomasclavelia sp.
AAAGCTAACTATATAAAAATCAAGTGTTTTTGATGAAAAAGTTTGAAAATGTTTAAATTTTTGATTTTATAAGTTAACTGTTAAAGTCCTTTGAAAAGTGAATAGTGATTTGTCATTTTTGTGCATGACGAAAACAACCTAAACAGGCCTTATTATATGAAATTGCTTACATTATGCTTTTATCTTAACATTTCAGGATCAAACTGCTGATTAGTCGTCACCAGATGATGAATGACCCTTAACAGCTTTCTTACACAGTGTCCCTGTGCACAGCGATGTCCTTTGCCCTCGGAAATTTTCTTCCGGTAATATTCCTTAAATACAGGGTTACAGTTGATTACAGGCGTAATGATCTGATACAGGGTCTTTCTCAGGTATTTTGATCCCTTTTTGGTAATTGCAGTATGCTGGGCATTAAACTGGCTCGATTCGTGATGATAAGGAGCCACACCGCAGGCTTTTATGATTTTTCTTGGGTTAGAGTAGTTGCCAATATCTCCTAATTCCGCTAAAATAGAAGTACCAGAGAAATGAGAGATTCCTGGTATGGAAATGATAGGAGAGTTGTTTTTGATCGAGAACTCTTCTATTTTTTTGTCTATTTCGGCAATCTGTTCCCTGATCAGTTCAATTTGACGCACCAGATGCTTTATATTTATCACTTCGGCCTGTGAAGGCATACCAATGGATTCTTTTGCACATTCCTTCAGCTTTTCAGGAGTAAGGGATATACGTTTGCCTCTGCCGTTAAATTCAAAGTATTTTCGAATTGTTCTGATATCGGTTTTAGCGATATTTTCTGCACTGCCGAAGTTTTTGAGCATGTTCATGTAGACATGACCGTATTTAGATCTGAACAGAGAATTAAATTCAGGAAAAACAACATCAATGCTTTTTTGCAGACGGTTGGAATAGACGTTCAGTTCTTCCTTAAGATTGTGATGCTGTCTTGTGAGCTGTTTCTGTTCATACAGATCAAAGCTGCTGACCGCAGTGATACGGTACTGTTTTTTACGCTTAGGAGTATCCAGTACATCGCAAATTGTCACGGTATCGAGCTCATCGTTTTTGGTAATGCCACCTTGCATTTTGCGGGTCATATCGGTAGTTCTTGGATTAATCAGTGCCACAGTAAAGTTTCTGTCTAAGAGGTACTTTAACAGAGCAAAATGATAGTGGCCGGTATCTTCCATGCCGATCATAACAGATTCTTTAGAATAAGGTTTAAGTTTTTGAATAAGCAGATCAAACCCTTCTTTACTGTTTACGAAAGAACTGGGTTTAACAACAAGTTCGCCAGTTTCTTTGTCCATGATACAGAATAAATGCTTATTTTTTCCAATATCAATACCAACAAGTTTCATAATAAATCATCCTTTCAAAATAGATTATGTGAAATGGTATCCACAGCACTTAGACCACAAAACCTGGTTCAAAATAGGAATTCAAGACTCATCTAACTAATCATTGTTTAGGAATAAGGTGTGGTAAGATCCTTTCAAAAGTAGTCAAAGCCACAAGGAGTGATACAAATCCACATTCACATATTTCAATATTTTACAGACAATTTTAATTTGAATCAACCAGGTTAACCTGGTTGATTGGAAAGGAAAAAGTATACTGTAAATGACTAACTACATGAGTCATTTATAATATACCAGGA
>NZ_JAGHEW010000134.1 GCF_017889095.1 Thomasclavelia sp.
AAATACATGCCGGAACGTTAACTTGTTGTGCTTTTTCATTATCTTTTTGTAAAACTGTCATAGCAAGAACACTTGAACCTTGAGCAATGTTAGATAAAGCGATCATTGGCCATAAAATAGTTCCACCAAACATATTAGATAAAGTTGTATCGATAGCATTGGTCATGTGATGTAAACCAGTCATAACGATTGGTGCATATACTAAACCAAATACTAATGCGAATAAAACACCATAATCTGAAGTTAAACCACCATAAACAACATCTGCAATAAAGTTACCAATTGCCCATCCAATTGGACCAACTACAGTATGAGCAATAACTACTGCTGGTACTAATGAACAGAAAGGAACAATGATCATACTAATAACTGCCGGTGTAATTTTAGTAAAGAATTTTTCTAAATATACTAAGACAAATCCAGCCATCATGGCAGCAATAACTTGACCTTGATATCCAATCATTTGTACTTGAGCAAATCCAAAATCCCATACTGGAATATCTTTAGCAGCAGTTGATGCTACACTAAATCCATTTAATAATTGAGGTGATACTAATGTTAACCCTAAGATAATTCCTAGAATTTGCGTAGTACCCATTTTCTTTGTAATTGACCATACAATTCCTACTGGTAATAAATGGAATACTGCTTCACCAATCAACCATAAGAAATTATATGTTCCTTGCCAAAACGGATAAACATCTGCTAAACTTTGTGTTCCGTTTTCAAAGAAATTAATTTCTCCAATAATATTTCTAAAACCTAAGATCAACCCACCACAAATCAATGCTGGAATTAATGGTGCAAAGATTTCTCCTAAGTTACTCATAATTCTTTGAATTAATGTTTGTTGTCCTTTTGAAGCATCTTTAACCGCTTCTTTACTTACCCCTTCGATACCGCTTACAGCAACGAAATCGTTATAGAATTCAGAAACTTCGTTTCCAATAATTACTTGAAATTGCCCTGATTGTGTAAAAGTACCTTTTGCCGATGGTAATGCTTCAATTTTGTCAATATCAGCTTTTTTAGGGTCGGCTAGAACGAAACGCATTCTAGTAACACAATGTGTAACTGCATTAACATTTTCTTTACCACCAACATACTCTAACAAATCTTTAGCGTCTTTTTCAAATTTCCCCATTCTTTTTTCCTCCTTTGAATTTATATTATTTATTTTTATAAGCTATCCAATTTATCAAAATCAACTCTCTTCGTTTTAGTTGAAATAAATTTATGATTAATATGAACAAGAGGTAAATAATATATGAACTAACTATTATCTAAACGAAGAGAGTTATCCAAATTACACATTCATTAATTGATCAATATCTAATTCTTCAAAACTTTTAATTGTCATATCGGCACCAGTTAATGGTTCATGACCTTCAACACCGATAGCATACATATTTGCTCCTTTGATTCCTTCAATACCAGCTTTAGCATCTTCAAAACCAATTGCCTCTGCTGGATCAAGGCCAATCAATTCAGCCGCTTTAATAAAGATTTCAGGATCTGGTTTCCCTTTCTTTAAAGTAGCTGGATCGACAATTGCATCAAAATACTCAAATACACCTAATTTTTTTAGAATAAATGGTGCATTTTTAGAAGCAGAAGCTAAAGAGCATGGAATTTTTCTTTCTTTAGCTTGATCTAGAAAATCCTTTACACCAGGTAATAAATCATTGGGTGTTAAATCGTCTAATAATTTTACATAATTAGCGTTTTTAGAAGCAGCCATTTCTTCTTTTTCTTCAGTAGTATAATCATTTTCTTTACCACCATGAACTAAGATACGATCTAAAGAATCCATGCGGCTGATTCCTTTTAATTGCTCATTGAATTCTAAATCAACTTCAATTCCAATTGATTCCCCTAATTCTTTCCAGGCAATATAGTGGAATTTTGCTGTATCAGTAATAACACCATCTAAGTCAAAAACTAATCCCTTTTTCACAGTCATATACTCCTTTTAATATTCTAAACTTTCCATTTTATTAGCTACCAATTGTACTGGTTTTTCCATAAATGAAATTTCTACATCTTTATTTGCCATAACTTTGCAAGTATTAGCAGTAATATCAAATTGATAATTAACGCCATTTACATCAACATTAAATTGAATTCGATCCCATTGTTTTGGTAAATTAGGCATTAAGGCTAATTTAGCTTCACGAATATCAATTCCTGCAAAAGTAGATAAAGTAATGTAAACAGTTGCTGCCATAACCCCAGCATGGATTCCTTCAGCTGTTGTTCCCCCCTGAATATCCTGATAATCAGAATATAAAGCTTCTTGATATAAACGCCAGGCCATTTCTTGATCACCGATCATTGCTGCCAACTGGCAATGAACAACTCTTGATAAAGTAGAACCATGTGATGTTCGATCTAAGTAATAGTGAAGATTTTTAGTTAAATAATCATCAGGTAACTGATAATTTAAATCAGCTAAAATTCCATCAACTTTTTCTTTAGCAAAATTATAGAAAACCATCAATGTATCAGCCTGTTTAGCAACCTTATAATCATCTGCTGACTCTCCCTCAGCTCTTAAAATACGGTCCATACGATAGATATTTCCATATTTTTGACGATAATAATCCCAATCTATTTCTTTTAAATTAAAGTACCCCTCATATTGACCAATGATTCCCTCATCATTAATATCTAAACCTAATTTTCCTTTAATCGCATCCATTTCTTCTAAATCAGCTTTAGTTAAATCTGTTTTAGCTAAAATAGTATCTAATGCTTCGCTACCTAAAATACTTTCTAATTGATCAACGAATTCAAATAACCAGACAACCATCATATTAGTATAGGCATTGTTTTTAAATCCGCCTTCTTCACTTCCTGGATATGTTTCATGGAATTCATCAGGTCCCATTACTTTATCAATATAATAGCGATTTGTTTCTTGATCATAAGTAGCCCCACTTTGCCAGAAATGAGCAATTTCTAATAATAATTCGCCACCAAAATCTTTTAAATATTGATTATCATGAGTATTATTCCAATATAGCCAGACATTATAAGCAATCGCTAATGAAACGTGGCGTTGTAAACGGCTATAATCTTTATCCCATTTACCACTCATTGGATTTAAATGGATATCTTGTGATTGTTCTGTTCCATCCAATCCTGATTGCCATGGAAACATTGCTCCTTGATATCCAGCATCTTTAGCAGCTTGTTTAGCAGCTGGTAAACGATCATAACGGTATTTTAAGATCTGTTTAGCAGTTTCTGGGAAATGCACGATATAGAATGGTAAAATAAAGATTTCATCCCAGAAAATATGTCCCCTGTATGCTTCACCATGTAACCCTCTTGCTGTAATTGAAGCATCTAATCCTTTATTACCATTTGGTGATGCTGATACTAGTAAATGATAAGTATGCACATGCAATAATTTTTGTGACATTAAATCACCATCAACTGTAATATCCGATTTTTGCCATAACTTATCCCAAGCTTTAGTTGATTCTTCCAACATTACATCAAAGCTTTTAGCTGGATATTCATTATTAACTGCTTCATCAGTTTTTTCAATTTCTTGATTTGTTAGACATTCAATATGAACGTATTTTTCGACAGTAACTGTTTTATTTTCTTTAGCATTTACTGTAATTGATTGAACCACTTTATCATTAGAAACTGTATTAATTACTTCATTATTGTCGACAGCTTCTCCCATTAATTCACTATGTTGTACGATTGTAAATTGTGATTGTTTAGTTCTAGCTACAAGCACTGCCTGTTTACCATCAGCTGCTGTTTTTAAAATATCTAGATGATGTTGTTCTAGACTACGATATCTTTCTACATTGTAGTTATAAACATCTCCATCAATTTCAAAAATAACTTCGATATCACCAGCAAAATTTAATGGTGTAAAGGCATATTTAATCGCATATTCACGAGTATTTTCCATGTTAGCAACTTTTGCAGTAGCAACTTTTACTTGTTTTCCACTTGCAAACTCGACTACCATTTCACTAGTAAATAAACCATTTTTTAAATTAAGTTTTCTAACTAAAGAGATCAATTTTTGGCTGATGTCCAATAATTCATCGTCTACTTTGATTGAAATGTATTGACCATTTGGAGCATTAACAAAATCTTCATTAGAAACTTCTGTTTCTCCGATCATTGATTTAGCCTGATTATATAACCCCGCTAAATAAGTTGCTGGATAATGGTCATTAGAAATTTTCATTTCACTTAAGGCCCCTCTTAACCCAAAATAACCATTTCCAATTGTTAATAATGATTCAACTGAATATTCGTCTTTACCAGGATTATAGCCAACATACTCTAAATTCCAAATATAATCTTCTCTTGCCTGGTTTACTAAAGTTGTTTCATCTTCACCGTTTGCTAAAGCAAATGGTTTATTTGTTGTTTCAGTTAAAACTTGCAACAAATCATAACTTTTTTTACTGTCTGTAAAAATAGTGTTTTCGCATCCATAAACAACTGCTCCATCATAAGCTGGAAAATGTGATAAACAATCAACAATTTGATTAACCAATGTCATATCGATTCCACTAGCAACTGCAACTGTTTCTTCTTGTCCTTGACCAGTTATTGTTACGCTTTGTTTATCAAATGCTAAGTGTAAAATTTCCATTTGTTTCCTTCCGCCTCTCTTTCTTCGACTTGTACGTATACGTTTCATTGACAACTATTATATTACACCTGTACGTATATGTTGTCAATAATAAAAATAAGTTTTTTTAAATTTTTTTATAAACGTTTTCATTTTCAAAAAATCTCTTTTAAGCACCAAAAAAAGGTAACTATTTTTTACCCTATATCATCAAAAATATTATTTAATAAAAAAAGAACCATTAAACAATGGTCCTATGGTGTTCTTCTTGCAAAATCGACAAATCTAAATTTATCAGGACGATGCTTTGATTCTGTATATTGAAATAATGTAGCATCTTCTAAATAAGTATATGATTTAACACAAACAAGTAAATCGTATTCGTGCATATCTAATAATTTTTTTTCTTCATCAGTAGCCGGAACAACTACTATTTCTTTTTTCGCAAAGCTTACTTTCAAGCCTAATGTTCCTTCAATATATTCATATAAAGAATTTTGAGCATGTTCAATTTTTAAATCAGGGATAACTTGAGCATTTAAATAATCAGTATCTAAAATAACTTTTTCACCATCAATTTCTCTAATTCTGACAATTTCATATACATCGCCATCTTCCATGTATAGTTCGCGCTTCATTCTATCATCTACCGGATATTTAACAAATTTATGAACATGGGTTATGACATTTTCACTCATTGTATCTTTTAATTCTTTAAAACTCATTACTCCAGAAACTGGGAAATCAATCTTATCTACGTCCAGTACTAATGATCCTTTACCTTTTTCTTTTTGAATATAACCGTTTCGAAGTAATAAATCTAATGCTTTTCTAATTGTATCACGTGAAGCATTAAATTTTTTTTGCAGTTCGCTTTCACTAGGAAGATAAGTATTAGCTTCAATCTTACCGTTTAAAATTTCATCGCGGATATGTTGAAAAATCGATTGATACTTGCTCATAAAAAATCACCTCATCGACATAATTATACATAAAAACCCAAAATTTTTCAATATTGGGTCATTTTAGAAATCACCAAAAATTTGGTATTTTTAACTCCGCTACTTTACTTAGATAAAAGTATATTATATCAAATATAACAATTAACTAATATTTAAAAAATATTAAGAAATATTAATGTAAAAACATGATAGAATAGAAAAAAGGAGTTTTTACTATGAAAAGGAATTGTTATCCATTTGATTATCTTTTAATTATTTTAGGAATATTATCAATCATCTACTTTATTTTATTAGTATTAAATTCTAAATTTAATACTACATACTTTATTTATCCGATTTTCACTTTTATTACCTGGGTTTATGGTTTTTTTGAATTAAAATATAAAATCAGTATTTTATCAAAGTTACCTAAAGGAATAAATTATAGTATCAAAGGATTAATAATTATTGGTGTTTCTATTTTCTTGATAATTGAAACTTTGATCATTGTTCAATCTCGCCACAAGTATGAACAAAAATGTGATTTTATTATTATCTTAGGAGCGCGTTTATACGGGTCATCGCCAGCACCTTTACTAACCTATCGTCTTGATGCAGCCCTTGAATATCATCAAAAATTTCCCGATACTAAAATTATTGTCAGTGGCGGTCAAGGAAGTGGCGAGGATATTAGTGAAGCCACGGCAATGAAAAAGTATTTAATTGATCATGGTGTTGATGAATCAATTATTATTGAAGAAGACCAAAGCACTAATACTAATGAAAATATTCTTTTTAGTAAACAACTAATTGAAACAATAAGTGATAAAAAAGATTACCATGTTTTAATAATAACTAACGGTTTTCATTGTTATCGCAGTATGCTATTAGCTAATAAATATAATTTAAACGCTGATACTTATGCTGCTAAAGAACATGACGATACTGCTTTGCATTACTATTTACGAGAATTCTTTGGCTGTTTAAAAGACATTATTTTTTCATAATATTCCCAAAAATTTCCCACATATAGATAAATGCATTTTGATATAATATATTTTAATAGGGAGGAAGATTTATGTACTGTAATTTATATATAACCATTAAAGCAAAAGAAAAATTTGATGATAGTATTATTGATCCTATTACTTTTATTTTAATGGAATGGGGTGTTGATGGTAAATTAATTGATTGGGATATATATCCAAAACGGGCTAAGTTAGAAGTTAATACGGAAGATAATAATTATTTACATTATAGTATCACATATCAAGGAATGCAAAATATTATGGATCTATGTTATGACTATGAATTTATCATGACAATTATTGATAATGATGATCATCAAGAAACTTATACTACCTATGCTAGTGAATTTAATTCGATTAATTTTGAAACAGACGTTTCATATCTAATTATTTAGGTATAAAGAAATTTCTTTATATCTTTTTATTTAATTTATTCATAAAAAACTTAAAAATAAAAAATTATTTAGACATTCTAATTAAAACAACAAATAATTAATCTTATTTTTAATTTGTGATTTTACATATTTTGTAAGATAAAGTAAAATAAACTTTGGAGGGAAGAAAATGGGAGAAATTAGTAACGGTACAAGAATTTTATTAATCCAATATTTACTCAAAAGACTAACTGATGAAAATCATGCCCTTTCTCGAGAAGAATTAATTGACAAAATTAATGGCATTAGTGCTTCAGTTTCTGGAAATACAATTAAGTCAGATATTGAATCTATTAAAGCTTTTGATCATATTATCAATGAACATCAAGATTGTTTAATTCATCCTTTAAAAGGAACTAGTGGTGGTAAAATTAATTATGTAACTAAACAAAAGAAAGGGTCCTTTGTCGAAAAACCATTTTATAGTGATGCCCAGTTGATCATTCTGGCAAAATTATTAAATAAAGTCAAATATTTTGAAAATGGACCTAACTTAATTGATAAAGTATTAGCTGACAGTTCTGTTTATCGTATCAATCACTATCACTTAATTGAAAATAATGATCTTATTGCTAATAGTGATATTATCTATAATAATTTAAAGCTAGTCATTAATGCAATTGATAACTTTGCTTGTCTTAATTTTAAGGGTTTAGAATATAATATGATCAATAATGAATTGATTGATATTACTAACCAGGATACTATTTTATTATATCCAACTAATATTGATCTAAAAGATGATTTAATTTACGTAGTTGGTTATCAGTTTAATAAAGATAATGATTTTGAATTAAAATATTATCGTTTAGATCGTATCAGTGAATTAAAAACATGCCATTGTTCTAAAGAAATCAAAGAGATAATGAATTCATTTAAAGATAAGATTTGGCATGAAAACGATCCATTAAAACTAAACAACAAAAATATTATTAATTTAGAACTACGAGTTTATTTAGGTAATAATAAAATTTTTGAAAAAATGATTCAACGTTTCAAAAATTATAAAATTGAATTTGCTCAATTTCATCGCTTTATCCAAGTTTCAATCGCTGGTGTTAAAAACAGTGAAGATCTGCTTGATTATTTGTTACAATCAGCAAATCATATTGAAGTCTTAAAGCCAGTTGAATTAAGAGATACGTTGATAAAAGAAATTCAGCGCATGTCTGCTGTTTATCGCATTTAAAAAGCATTAATCAAAAATTAATGCTTTTTTAAATACTTTTCTTCTAATATCTTTTGCATGTGTTCATCAATATGGATCTCTTTTTCAAATGAATTTAGAATATTTTCTTTATCATCAATATTTTTACACTTATTTTTTAAAATAATCGCAAAAAATTTCAAATCATCATCTAAAGTAATTGGATTATCTAAGAAAATATGTCTGCCATCATTAAATTCTAAAACAAAATCAACAGTATAACCACTTAATGTAAATGGCGGTAAAGTTATCGCCCCTTTTCTTCGGTGCGATGATAATTTCAATAAACTTATGTCCTCATACAAATAATGATATTCAAAGTTATATTTATTAAACAACATAACATTATAAACATTTTTGTAATATTCAAAAATGTTTTTCGGTTGAAAAACAGTTAAGCCTGTTTCATCAAGTTCAATGAAAAAATCACTTGTTGGATGCATATAATAGCCACTTACCGGATTATTAGTATAGATAAATAATGAAAAGATTGAAAAAAATAAGAAAATTATTATTACGATATTAACACTAGGAATTTGATCATACATGTTATAATAACCAATCATACAACAGCCCGTTAACATCAATACACTTGCTCCATTTCTTTTAGCTTGTCTTCGCAAATGTTTTTGGCTAAGCCGTCTACCAATAGATACCTTATTACTGCCTCTTTGAAACCCCCAGGTCTTTTTACGAGGTTTTACTTCCACTTCGTTTAACTCAGGAATAATTGGAATTTCTTTTTCTTTTAGTTCATTAACTTTATCATAAACACTTTGCAATTCCGTTATTTTTTGCTGCATATATTTTTCTTTTTCACTTAAACAATCTCCAAAACTCATTTTTCCTGATAATATCATTTTGATTTCGTCTAAACTAATGTCCATCTCTCTTAACATTTTAATTAGCTTTAATGTTTCTAGATCTTTTTCATTATAATTACGATATCCATTTTCATCCCGTGATGGCTTTAGTAAACCTTCTTTTTCATAGAATAGAATAGTCTGTTTACTCATCTTAGTTTTTTCCTGAACTTCTTTAACTCTCATAATATTCATCCCCTTTTTCTAAGAAAATTATATAGGATATAGTAACTATATGGTCAAGTGCTATTTCTAAATTTTTAAATAAATAAAAAGTGCCTATCAAAATAGACACTCAATTATTAACGAATATAAAAAAATGGGGCGGACGATGGGGATCGAACCCACGAATGCCAGAGCCACAATCTGGTGTGTTAACCACTTCACCACGTCCGCCACATTATCAGCTAAGAGTCTTTAACCCTTAACGCAAGAATGATTATATATAATATTTGATAAAATGTAAAGAGAAAATTAAAAAAATATCATTTTTTTAACAAACTTTTTTATTTAAATCTTTCAAGATTCTAACATATTCACTTCTCCCTGTTCCCTAAAATGATAGGTTATTGGCAGTTAAACTCTTTTTTTTGTTATATTCTTTACATCTTTTTTTATTATGATAAGCTTAAACTAAAACTACTTTTAAAATATATAATCAAATTATAATAAAGGAAATTGATTTAAAATATGGAAGCAAACAAGTTCAACAAAATGAAAAAAGCATTTAAAAAATACAATAAATTTGATTTACTGTATTTTTTATTTGTTTTAATACTTATTATTATAGCAATCAAATCATTATTTACAGATGACTACAAAGATGGTATATTATTAGCTATTGCCACTTTAGGAATAACAGTTTTAAAGAAAATTAAATAAATTTTTTATAAATTAAGATAAAAAAGCACTAAATATACTAGAGTTAGCGATATTTAGTGCTTTTTTTATTAATTTGGGGCGGACGATGGGGATCGAACCCACGAATGCCAGAGCCACAATCTGGTGTGTTAACCACTTCACCACGTCCGCCATGAATAATCGTTAAAAATAGTTTTAACGTAATATCTATTTTATCTAATTTTCATTAAAAAGCAAGATATTTTTTATCATTTATGTAATTTTTTAAAAAAAGTGCTATAATTGACTACCTACAAGGAGGATGACAAGATGAAACCTGAACGTGAAGATTATTTAAATAAAGTAACTATCGGTAAACCTCAAGAAGTAAATGGAAAAGTTGTTTTAGCCAAATATGATAAAAATTGGGCAACAATTTTTGAAAACGAGAAAAAAATAATCAGTGCTCTTTTACCTGATGCCATAATTGAACATGTCGGCTCAACTGCTGTGGCTAATTTATGTGCTAAACCAATTATTGACATATTATTACTGGTTGATGATTCTAGTGATGAAAAATCCTATTTACCTAAATTAAAACAAGCTGATTATTATTTAAGAATTAGAGAAACAGACTGGTTTGAACATCGTTTGTTTAAAAAAAATAGTTTACAAATTAATTTACATGTTTTTTCCAAAGACTGTTTAGAAGCTAAACGAATGATTGCCTTTCGTGATATACTACGTAATAATCAGGAAGCATTTACATTGTATGCCAACAAAAAAAGAGAATTAGCTAATCGAAACTGGAAATATTTACAAGAATATGCGGATGCTAAAAGTGAAGTCGTAAAAATAATTTTAGAAAACTACAAATAAAAATCTCGCAGCTAGGCGAGATTTTAGTTTATACCAATTTTCCTTGTTTACCCCAGTTAGGATATTCATCAAACGAAACATAAATATTATTTACATCAATATTAGTTGTTTCTTTGATCATAACAACTAATTTTTCCATAAACTCTCTTTTAGCTTCTAAATCAGCTTTATTGTATAATTTAACAGCTATCATCATGCATGGGATATCTTCACCACCAAAATACATAATTTGATTGTCTTCTAAATGTAACATCAAATTTTCTTCTTTTTTCCCAGGAATAATACTAATTAATTCTCCTGTTCTTTTAGCAATCTCATTTTCTTGACGTAATGTTAATTTATGATTAGTTGTAAATGAAATAAATGGCATTTTATATACCTCCTTATAGTTTAGCTATTAATTATTGTACCATTTTTTTAAAGAGATGTTAATATCAAAAAAATATTATCAAACAGTTTATAAAAATACGCGCTATTGCTTTATTTTTTAGGTTGTGTTAAAATAATAGTGCAAAAGTAGCAATATAATTTTCATAGTATCACAAGTATTAGAAGATTGTATTACCTTTATGTACCACCACAATCCGATATTTGTGATTACGAGTTACATAGAGTATTTCCTTTTTGCACATCTTTCAAGGAGGTACCAATAATGAGTACAGGAAAAGTAAAATGGTTTAATCAAGAAAAAGGTTATGGTTTCATTACTAATGATGAAGACGGTAAAGACGTTTTCGTTCATTATTCAGCAATCAACGCTGAAGGGTTTAGAACTTTAGAAGAAGGTCAAATCGTAGAATTCACTATTAACCAATCTGATCGTGGACCACAAGCTCAAAACGTAACTGTTAAATAGAGCCGTTAAACCCCATTGGGGTTTTTTTATTTTTCAATGTTGCTTGCTTTTTTTGTCAAATCAGTTATACTTTTTTATAGATAAATAAGCGAGGAAAATTATGAAAATATACGATGCTATAAAAATAAACGATCATAGCTATTATATCAATGATGAAGATCAAGATTCTTGTTATTTAATTATTGGTAAACAAAAAGCTCTTTTAATTGATCTTGGGCTGTTTAAAGAGCCATTATTACCAACGATCAAATCGCTAACTGACAAAGAAATTATTGTTGTTTGTAGTCATGGTCATATTGATCATATTGGTACTATCAATGAATTTAATGATGTTTATCTTTCTCATTTAGACCGTGATGTCTTTTTCGATAATCAAAAATTAGCACCTGAATTTATTTTACCGGATTTTAAACAAGTTCATGATCTTCATTCACACCAGAAATTCGATTTAGGAGGAATTGAAATTGAAGCTGTTTTACTAGCTGGTCATACTCCTGGTTCAATGATTTTTTTAGATGCTGATAATAAAACTATCTATACTGGTGATGCTATCGGTTCTGGCTGTGGTGTCTGGATGCAATTATTCCATAGTCTAAAATTAAGTGAATATCGTGATAATTTAAAACAAGTAATCAATTATTTAACCGATTGCAATGTTGATCAGACATGGAAATTTTGGGGTGGACATAACCAGCAAGAATCAATGTCAACAGTTAGTACCTATAATCGTTTAGATTTTGATTTAATGAAAGATATGTACCAGCTTGCAAGTAAGCTGATCAATAAAGAAATTACCGGTATTAAAAACAATGCTCCAACTTTTGATGACCATCAAGCCTATTTTGCTAGTTATCAAAAAGCGGAAATGATTTATCAAGAAAACAGTTTGAAGTGAAATTGCCTAATTTCACTTTTATTATTTAAATTCAAGCACTTGGAGGTAACTTATGTTAAAAACAATTCGTGGTTTAAATTATGATCTTAAAATAGAGCATCTAATGAAACAAACCATCAATGAAGCAAATCAGCATTTATTTGATAATTATTATTTAATTGTTGATGATCCCCTATTTTTTGAAGAAACAATTTTTAAATACACTAATACCCTCTTTAATATTCAAATAATTACTTATAATAAACTGATCAATATTCTTTTAAAACAACTTGATCTTGATAACATCGAACCATTATCAAAATTAGATAAAATCTTAATTATTAAACAATTAATTGAAACTGATAACAATATCTTTAATAATAATGCTAAAATGGATCTAATCAAAGAAATCATTAATATCTTTGATTTATTCTATTTAGAAGAATTAAAACAGCCTGATTTAAATCAATTATCAAAGTTATCAAAACAAAAAATAACTACTTTGATTAATTTATATCATCATTTTCTAAAAACTATCCCTAAAGATAAATGTTTTTTTAAAGAAGAATTACTATTCAATCAGTTTAATGATTCTTTAAAAAACAATCACTATTATTTTATTAGTGAAAAAATCTTTAAAAAACACCGCTATAATTTAATTAAACAATTAGCTACATATAGCGATGTAATTATTTTAAAAAACGATCAGGATGATAGCCGTGATTTAAATAAACCATTTAGTTTTTATAATAATCATGATGAGTTTTTTAAAAACGATGATCCATATTTAAATCATTTAAATAACTATACTTTTGCCTTGCAGGCTCCTCGATTTAATCAATCTAGTCCGTTAGCTAAGATTATTCAAACTACCCCAAAAGCCGAGATTGAAAGTGTAGTGTTAAATTTATATCAGGATTTAATTGATCATCATCGTCATTTTAATGACTATGCTATCTATTATCCAAGTCAACAATACCAGACCTTGCTGGTCAATATCTTAGACAGCTTTAATATTCCCCATAATTTAAATCAAGATTTAATTTTTAGAGAGTTAGAAGCTTGTTTAAGCTTAATTAAATATCAATTAAATCATCAAAATGATGATCTTTTAGATTTATTAGATAGTAAGATGTTAAAAAGATTTAATGATGTTAACTATCTTGATTTAATCAAAAAGAAATATTTAGAAACTAATACATTAGAAAATCCGTTTGACAATCTTTTTAAAAACTGTCTTACTTTAACCGATTATGTTAGTGCAGTTATTTCTTTTATTGAACAAGAAATGATCACAAATGAACATACAATTACATTAATAAGTTATTTTAAAACACTTGAAAGTGATATAACATTTACTCTTAAAGACTTTTATCATTTAGTAAAAATGACTAAACCTGTTTTAAAAACAACTAAAAAACCAAATAATGATCATGTCTATTTATTAAGTTATGAGCAATGTTATAGCGGTATGTTGAATTGTCAAAAAGTTTATTTAACCGGAGTTAATGAAACAGTTGTCCCTAA
>NZ_JAGHEW010000135.1 GCF_017889095.1 Thomasclavelia sp.
CGTTCATAGTTCCAAGAACCTTGAAGGAACTGATGACGCCAAGCAACTGATAAACGATCTTTTTTTGATAATTTAATTTTTTCTGCCATTGTTTTTTTCCTCCTTCAAGATTTTAATAATCATTTAAAATATCGCCAAGTGGATCACCAGAACCAGAACCACCGTTACCTGAACCACCATTTTCTTTTAATCCTAAATAGATCAATGCCAAAGCAACACCGATTGCTCCTAAAGCGATTAATGTTAATTCACCGATAGCAGCTAAGACGAAACCTAAAGCAAAGAATGGCCAAGTTTCTTTAGTTGACATCATATTGATTACCATTGCATAACCAACAGCAGCAACCATTCCACCACCAACAGTCATACCACCTGATAGCCATGCTGGCATTTGATTTAAAGCATCAGTTACCACGCTAGCTGGTACGATACAAAGAGCAGCAGCTGGAATAGCAATACGAATACCTTGTAATAAGATAGCTAAAATGTGCCACATTTCAAGCGTTCTAAAGTTTCCATGTTCAGCCGCACCATCCATGAAGTGAACCATTGGAATTGCGATTGTACGACAAATCATTGTTAAAAATAACCCAGCTACAGAAAGTGGAATTGCTACCGCAATTGAAGTAGAAATAGCTGTTTGTACATCAGTTGTTCCACCTTGTAAACCTAAAACCATGATAATCGCTGAAGCTACTGAAGCTAAAGCTGCATCTGGAGCAACAGCTGCTCCGACATTTGCCCATCCAAGAGCAATCATTTGTAATGAACCACCTAAAATAATTCCTTCAGTTAAGTGTCCACTTACTAAACCAATTAAAGTACATGCCACTAGTGGTTGGTGGAATTGGAATTCATCTAATACCCCTTCCATACCAGCTAATAAGGCAATTATAACAATTAAAACTATTGTAATAAATGACATTATAATTCCTCCCGTTTGCTTAATTTTATCCGTTAGCTAAATCCGTTTTTGCTTTTTTTAGTAAAGTATCTATGTTTTCACTAGAATCACTTGGTACTTTACGAACATCAAACTTAATTCCTTTAGCTTTGATTTTTTCGATTGTTTCAACATCATCCATATTCATTGCAATTGCCTTATTAACAACTACTTTTCCAAGTGAATGAGCCATTGAACCAATATTTAATTCTTTAATATCTACGCCACCTTCAATTGCTTTTAAAGCATCTTGAGGTGTTTCAAATAACAACATTGCTTTAGTATTACCAAAGCGAGGATCTTTAGCTACCTGAATCATTTTACTGATTGGAACAACGTTAGCTTTAACACCTGGTGGTGCTGCCTGTTCAATCATTTTTTTACGTAAATCATCATGTGCTACCGAATCCGAAACAACAATGATTCGATTTGGATTAGTTGTTTTTGTCCAAGTTGTTGCTACTTGTCCATGTAATAAACGAGTATCAACGCGGGCTAATACATATTTAATTTTTCCATCTCCGATAACTGTACCTTCTGGGATTGCTCCTTGAGGCGCAGCTACTGGTGCAGTTGCAGCTTCAGTTTTTTCTGGTTCTAAAGCTTCTGGTTTAACTTTAACCCCTTCTCTAGCTACTTCAGTAATATGAGTTGCAATTTCATGAGCAGTTTCCATTGACATTCTTGAAGCATACGCTTCAATTAACATTGGCAAGTTAAGCCCTGTAACAATTGCCCATGTGTCTTCATGTCCGTCAATCAAACCATTAGCCTGATTAAATGGTGTTCCACCCCATAAATCAATTAAGAATAATACTTGGTCTTGATTTTCAAAAGTGGCGATTGCTGCTTCCATTTTTGCTTTAAGATCATCAGGTCCTTCGCTTGGTTGTAAAGTTACTGCTTTAACGTCTTTTTGTTCACCAAAGATCATTGACCCTGATTGCAAAATTCCGCTTGCGAAATCCCCATGACTAGCAAGGATAATTCCTACCATTTTATTTTCCTCCCTTTCTTTTTTTGATACTTCCAGCAAACATAAAAAAGCAGGCATACTATTAAAAGATATAATGATCCTATCATTAAATCTAATAAATAGTTAATGCCTGCCTTACCAGTTACACACTATGAAGTATTCATTTCTGCAAGAATCATAACATTAATAGCTTGATATTGTCAAGCCATGTTTTTAAAATTAATAATTCTTAATAATTATTTAATTTTATAGTTTCTATTTCTTTTTATTTTTCCAGACCTGATATAAAATATCCTTTAATACCAAAAGCGCATCCTGATCACTATAATTATACTCCTGTTTTAACTCCTCTAACATAATATCCAGCTTTCTAGCATAATTTAAAACATTAACATCATCTTGATATTTAAGTAAAATAGGATATTTTTTCCCCCAGGCACTAGTCCAATTGATTTTAGCCTCAACTTCTTCACTTGTTTTAGCAATCATTTCCTGGATTTCTTTAAATTCAATATCAAAATTAATCAAATCATCCAAAGATACATGATACAAAACGGCCATCTTTTTAGCCTGATAAATATCTGGTACAGTTTCATTAGTTTCCCATTTAGAAATCGTCTGTCTGCTAACTCCTAATTTATTTGCTACATCTTCCTGGGAAAAACCGCATTTCTTTCGTGCATGAAATAAACTATTACCTAGATCCATCTTTTTACCTCCTTTAGTTACAAGATTATTATAATCTTTACCATAACTAAACACTACCAATTATCTTTAGCAAATTTGCTCCCTTTTTTAACATTAAGTTACACTTATGATATATTTCTCTATAATATCTTATTGAATACTTGATAGAATTCTTTCTAAGTGTAAAGCTAAATAGCCAACTTCGGTTTCTGGTAATTCTTTATTTAAAGCTTTGGATAAGGCATTGCACATATTTACTGCCTGATTATAAGCAAATGGAAATTTATCTTTAGTAAATTCACTAATATCCATTTGTAATTTTTCATTAGTATTTAATCGTAAAATTAAAAACTTAATATGATTCATTAAACGTACATACGATATTGAATTAATATCAATAACGATATTTAGATCCTCTTGTAATTTGATAATACTATCATGAATAACTCGTGTTGCTTCCATTGATTCAACTACCTGATTAGAAGAAATTGCTGAATGAATATGCAAAGTTATAAAACCAATTTCATCATCATTAATATCAACA